>NZ_JAKUFX010000131.1:0-15710 GCF_022663635.1 Bacillus cereus group sp. BfR-BA-01356
TATTTTACATAAAATACTGGTCTAGTTTCGTGATGTCTTTTTTAAGCAATTTGTCCTTTGATAACTTCAAAAGATATTATTTTTCAGTTGACATACTACCGCAGGTCTTTCTATGAAAAAAAGGCACATCCCATTAAGGGATGTGCCTTTGGTTTATCCATTCAGCTACTAGTTTATGATGGATATATTATTGTGTCGATTCATCAAATTATACTATATTTTATTTTTATTTCCCAGTCTTCATGTAATACCAATCAGTCAATTTATGAAGTAGTTCTTCTTTCCCTACCCAGTTCCATCCTACTCCACTTCCTCCAGGGAATGGATCATCAGGAAATACTCTTCTTTTTATGAAATCATCGTACGCAACACCCTTAATCTCTACTTGCTCAGTTAAACATAAACTCATTTCATTGATACCTGCTGGAGCTGTTTCTACATTAAAAGTGTATACACCATCTTTTGTCTTCAATGGTGAATACCATTTTTGGCCACCATCAATAATTTTCTCTTGTCCATCCCAATATAAAGACTTAGTTGGTCTTTTACTATCAAAAACATGTCCTGTTGCTTCAGATAAATACATATTTTTAGGTAGGAACTTCGCTGTATTATCTTTAAGTTCTTTCTTCTCTAAATCTTGAGTAGCCTTTAATCCTTCGTCTGCAAATGGATATTGTGCCTTAGCAGCAGCAAATACACCAGGGTAATTTGCATTCCAGTCATTTTTATATTTTCCGTTTACTTCATACGAAAATCCATAACCAGAATGTAGCTTAGAAGGAGCTAAATTATCAATACTCCCTGTCAAAGTTTCATAATACATTTCCCCAGTTATATCTTCTTTTGATACACGTTCACTTACTGTTTCTACTACACCTTTTACACTCGTTACACCACACATTGCCTTTTCTTTTGAAGGCTCATAGATTGCTGTTTTAATAGGATTATTTTTGTATGTAGTTTCCTCGATGTCTATACGGTTACCAGCAGGGTTAATTTCCGCTTGAATTGTTCCTTTACCTTTATGTTGCCAGTCAAGATTCAGGGTTTTCTTTTCTCCCTCAGTTAATCTTACCTTTTGTAAAGCTACTTGTTGTCCGTTATGTTTTAACACAACTACTGTTTCAGGATTCGTATATTTTTCTTCTAATACATCTAACTTTTTAATTTTATTCTTCTCTTTTTCTAACTTCTGTCTTGCATTATCTAGCTTACTTGCCGCACTATCTAGTTTATTTTCTTCCCAAGAGCAGTCTCTATCATAATAGTGATCCTTTCCCTCGGCATCTACTTCATGAATTGGATTACGGCGACAATAACTTAGACTAGATTGAGCGCTATCTCTCTCCGATTCAGAGCTATTTACTTCTTGTTGAGACTTATTAATATTGTTGTTTACCTTTGCTCTATATTGGTCACGTTCCGGTTTAAAATTATCACGTGATACATCTATTCTTGTTTTTATATTCTTTCCTTCTCTTGCTGTTTCTCCTTCAATTCGGTCAGCAGAGAAATCGATTTTATATTTAAAATCATCGTCATCACCTGGATCTGGATTAGGTGTTACTTCTGTACCACAGTTACCATTTATGGTGAAATCAACAGTTTTCTCATTTGATTCCCTTTGAACAGCATCAATGACTTTAATTTTCGCAGTATATCGGCCACACATTTGTGGCTGCCACTTTAGTTCTTCTGACTTAAATTGCCCTGCATCACCTTCATTTGGTTTTTGATTATCTTTTTGCGGAGTTGAACGCAGATAATTTTCTTGATGATACACGGTTTCGCCATCTTTTGTAATATCTAACATCCATTTAACTCGGTTCCGTTCACCTGCAGCTGCTTGATATGGATTTACTGTTGTGCCATTTGGATCCCGATCATTATATCCTTTATTTTTACTTACATATTCGAATCCGTTAAATGTAAATTTCACAGGTACATCTTTTTTTCCACTCGTAGCCTTAAAATCTTTTATTTCAGGTTTACTTGTGCGTACATACCACAAGTTATACCTATTTACACCATTTACACTACCAGCCCCTGCGTATCCTCCAGAAAGATAGGCAATATCCCTAATCCAATAGAAATGTCCATAAGATTCAAAGGAATCTTGATTTGTAATCTTATGTGGAATTAAATATTTTAAAACAAACTGAGAGTTACCCCAATATTTATCCGTAATTATGCTATTTGTAATTCTCTCCACTTCAGTTACCATTCTATCTCCTACTACAACTGAAGGGTTAATGTAGCCGTCATTTGATATACGCACATAAGGCTCTGACTGGTCTTCATTATGGATAAGGTTTTCCCTTGGATTCCCCCAATTAAAAGAACCATTATAAACAGCAGGAAAATGTATATCAGCTTTATATTCGAACTCTTTTGGCTTATATCTACTTCCAGACCTAAGTAGTTTTCCCTTTAATTGTAATTCGTCTGATGCTAAAATCGTAGTTTCATTTCCATTATAAAATGGTACATCACTATTTCCTGCACTTGCTACTGACGGTAATAACAAAATTAAAGAAGTACAGGTTAATAATATTTTTTTTCTCAGTTTCATAAAATCCCTCCTTTAAACATAAAAAAGGACACACCTGTACCTTGGGAGGTACGTAAGGTGTGTCCTTTACGTAAATAAATCAAATTTATTTATTTATTATTATATTACATATATTAATATATCAAATGAAGCATTTAATTGCAATGATATTATACACGTACTTGAACGTACATCATGTGGTCAGCTGTAGAATGCCCTACACGGATCTTATATTTTCCTTTTTCATAGTTATTTATTTCTTGAGCATCTACAGTTTCTTGAATTTCTTTATCTAGAACTAAATCAGAATTTAACATCGTAGTCCACTTTTTAGCTAATTCAATAGTTGCTTCGTTATTATCTAAGAAAATAATTTTAAAATCATTCTCACTAGTAGCATTAACATAGACTTGTGCCCCAATTGTACCTTCTGGTAAATACATGTTTTTATCAATTATTCTAATAGTTCCATTTAAATCTGCATACTTAAGGTTAGTGCCATATTTAGCATTCACACTCTTGATAAGATTTTGCGCTTCTGTAGAAATGGATTTTTGAGCAATCGGGTTTTTCATAGCGTTTGGATTATACGTAACTTCTTCTGTAACTAAACCTTTATCTAAACTTGATGGTAAATTTGTATCTGGTTTTTCTTCAGGTTTTGTTTCAGGTTTTGGATCTGGCTTCACTTCTGGTTTTTCTTCTGGTTTTGGTTCTGGCTTCACTTCTGGTTTTTCTTCTGGTTTTGGATCTGGTTTCACTTCTGGTTTTGTTTCTTTTTCTACTGCATTAATAGAGTTATATAAGAATTGGCTATATTGTTCACGGGTTACATGTGTATATGGTGAATACATATTACCTCCTGTACCAATAGTAACGCCATTTTCTTCTAATGCGCTAATTGCTTTTAATGCCCATGAGTTTTTATCAATGTCAGTAAACGATGTTGTCTTAGTAGCTTTGAATTTGAAAGCATTTGTAAGCACTTGTGCCATTTGTTCACGAGTTAAAATATCATCTGGACCATACTTCCCATCACCAAATCCATTGACAAGTCCTGCTTTAGCAAGTGCTAAGATTTCTTTTTCAAACAAATGTCCTTTAATATCAGTAAACGGATTTTTGAAACTAGCATTTGCATCTGCTGGTTTAACGTACATATAGATCATACGAGCAACTTGCCCACGAGTTACATTGTCACCAAAGCCAAAGATATTATTTCCGTACCCTTGCACTACTTTACGGTTTGTTAAATCATAAATTGCTTTCGTAGACCAGTGATTTGCTGGAACATCATTGAATTTTAATGAGTCTGTGTTATCAGCAGCTTTCGCTGTAAATGCTCCTGCTCCTAATAAAGATGTTCCCATAATTGTTAATGCTGTTGCTGTTTTTAAAAATTTGTTTGCCATTGTTTGTTCCTCCAAATATATTAGTTTTTTCATAGATTCTTTTATTGTACCTAAATTAAACATAAAATCCAGATACTTTAACATATAAATTAATTAATTAGCGTTTTTTTATAACCGCCGTTCTATATGGAAAATATTACCATATAAAAATAGGCTTGTAAAGTATTTTTATATATTTATTTTTAAATATATTTTTCTAGCAAAAAAACTATACTTTTCAGCATAGTTTTTTATAGTGAAAATCTTAGAATTTTTATCATTTAAAATACACTTGTCCCATTCCATCTTTACTCGCCCATATCGGAGCCTTTATACCATCTACCCCAATCAGCTTAAATATGAAGAAATGGTGTTCTGCTTTCACCTTAAAAGAAAGGGATTGATTATGATCGATGCGTCCCTTTGTATACTCATACTTCCATCCATCCATCTTTTCTTCTTTCATTCTTTTCTCTATCCCAGGGATTAAATCCACCCTTTTTCCATTGTAATCATATTGAAATCCTCCCTTATTCTCTGCGATTTCAACCATATCAGAAGCAAAGTTATGTGCTTTCACTAACTGTATTCCATACAAAACACCTTCGGGTAAAAGGCTGATTAATAATAAAGAAAGGGTAAGGAATAGAGCTGTAGTTACTGTATTTTGCATTCTTAATGCACCTACTCTTTTTCTTTATTTTACGTTTCCACCTAATTGTTTTTCTTTTGCATTTGTATCGTAGATAATAATACTTCTTGCTTTACTCTTTATTGTTTCTTTTTTCTCATCAAATTGCTTAAAATAACTAGCAGCTTCCGCATCACCTTCGACAGCAATCATTGCTGGTTTCTCCTGTACATCATAGACAGTAAAGTTACGTTTTGAAGCAGGATCTTTAAAATCCGCATTACTGTTATACGCTTTTTCAAACTCTTTTTTCGCTTTTTCTGCATCAATAGCTATTTCTTCTTCTGCACGAAGAGTACCTATTTTTACAGACTTAGCCAAAGCTATCTCGCCACCTCTTTCTAAAGACGATTTATTATCGGTATGTGTTGTATCTCCAATCACCATATCAGTTACAAAAAATAGACAACCTACAAATAACAGCAACATACTTGCTGCAACAATAAACTTTTGCATCCCTCTTCATCCTCCCTTAACTTTCAGACTTCCGAAATCGAAAACCACTTAAAATGGTACTTTTCTTTTGGTTCAACAATTGGTTTGGTAGCAATAACTCTGCTATTTCCTTCATTATTCCTTCTAGCTCTTTATAATAGTTCCGACTAGATAGTAACGTACTACTATTTAATTGAGATTCAAATACATCTTCTATCTCATATGGTGGTAAAGCAGTTAATACCTTATCTCCAAAACATTCTTCTACTACTTCATGCTTTAAAAGAGTAGGCGAAAACTTATTCCCAATGATTCTCGTTTTCTCTAAAGCTAAGTAAGAAACGAGCTTTCTCTCTTTTTGTGTAAGAGGATGCACTATCTTTAGCAATTGATGCAGATCTGGTTCCGCTACAAAGAATATGTAATCCGCCATTTCACAAATCTCATGGTATAAATCTTTATCCCAATCGTTCCCTGCATCAATAATAGATATAGGTGCTTCTTGGTTGGCCAATAAAACCTTAATAAAATGGTCAAAATCCTGCTCTGTCTCGTTTTTTAGCTCTTGATCCACAATAGGATTCTTTACAATATAATTTATTTTGCCTTGCTTCCATTTTGGAATTGATAATATATCAGATTCCTTCTGTAGCATCTCTTTATATCTCTGCAACATAAATTCACTACGATAGTTTTCTGGTGCCTCAGTATATCCCTTTAATAACGGATACGTATAACCATCATCATATAGATTCTCTATATAATTCACATCAATCTGTAGTTCATTTAAATACGCAGCTAAAAGATGTGAAACAAAAGTAGCACCACTTCTCCTGTTCATGCTGGCCACAACAATTGTTCTTCTTGGAATAGCAATACCGATTTGTTTTTCATATACCGGCTCAAAAGCCAATTTATACTGTTTTTTTATAACAGGTGCTTTTGGCATCTTCTCTGAAACGGACTTACGCTTTTGTTTGTTTTTAAATAGTTTGTTGGAATTAGAGCCAGGTTCACTGTCGCCGCCTCCCTCTAATTCACTTGATGCTTCTTCTTCATCAACAGGAACCTCGGGCAACTTTGTTTGTTGCGGTGCCTGACTTGCTCCTACGATTTCCGCTACATTTTTAATATCCGATTCCTGTAGTAGCTGCGGGATGACTTTATTATCAATATCAATTTTACGAGAGTTAAAAATGTCATAGATACCTAGATAAATCAGTTTCGCCAAAAACTCATCATCATTTTCACGCTCTGTAAATACCACAATACGAATATCCCGATTAAAGCGAATATCTCTTAATTTCTGTAAGATAATCAATTCACGTTTCTCTTCATGTCCCGCATCAATATTTAATCGTTTGTCATTAATACATAGAATATTGGGCTGTTCCGTATCTAGAATTTCATCTAGGTACTTGATGTGCATCACATCACTATCAGCTACTTCAAATCCTGCACCAATAAAATCCTCACGCAAATATGCCGTATATACAGTATCGCTAATAGCTAAAACGATTTTTTTTGTCATAAAATCCCCTCTCTATAGAAAAACACTTTTAAAGTAATACCATATTTTCAAACGGCACCTGTGTTTCATCTTGTAATTTTTTTAGTAATTCAGTAAGAAGTGCTTCTATTTCAAAACCTCCTAAATTACGTGGGGCATTATCAAGAAGACTGTATTTTACACGGATCTCAAAGCGATCTTGTATTTCTTCTAACGGCATGTTACCAAATAAAATTTGCTCATACAGGAATCCTTCTTGAAGATCCTTTTGTATATTCGTTCTTTCTTTATATACAATCGTAACTTGCGCTAATTCAACAAATGGATTATCTAAAGTTAGTTTTGCATTCCAATTTAAATTCCAGATTTCACATTGTTTTTCTGCATGTACAACATTTGCAGTAATAGATGGAGTGATAGTAAATAAACGATCAATAGGTACATTTGTAAGGAAGGTTCTTTTCCCTTCTTCTATCTGCAGTCCCTTCTCTTCTCTTTCATGTTCAAGTGCCATTTCTGCACCATATAATGCAATTTCACTAAAGATTTGTTCCATAAGTGGCTTAATTCCTTCATAAGTACGAACAGCAAATACGCTAAACTCCTGGGTTTCATCTGTTCTAATTAATTCATAAATATTAAATTCCGCAGCATTTACAATTGCAAAAGGAATATCTTGTACAAAATTAGGATTAGTAAATAGCTCATCTGGTATTACTGTTTCTGGATGTCTTAGAAACTCTAATCCTAGTTGGTATCCCTTAAGAAATGCATTTTTACTGGCAGCTGGGAATAAAGTTTCAAATTTTTTAAGATCGTTTTTAAATTTCTTTTCTTCAATTTCATTACCAAATTCTCTATCTTGTAAAATATTTGCTTGATCAGCAATTAATAAAAAATAGTAATTAATAAGAGATTCTATTTTTGTTTCAAAATCTGTATTGTCTTTACAATACTTTTCAAATCTTTCTTTGCTTTCGTTAATAATTTCATTCATTTTTTCTCGTCTCCTTATAAAGATTATGGTTTTTAAACAAAAAAAGACACACCGATGGCAGGTTATGTGCCTTCGGTGTGTCCGTTTAGCTAAAAATTAAATCTATTAATTTATATATTTCTCTTAGTTAATTGTTGTTCACATACAAGAATACCTCTATGAATTTTAAAAGTCAATACTTTTATCGAATCCGTGTGAACATATATTTACTCCTTTTTCTCTATTTTTGCTATGTATTTAATCTAAAAAATTACAATAAATTAAATATAAATAATCACAAGTAGTTTATATAAGATTAACAAGATATATATATAACTTAACACAATTATTAATTATAAAGAGATTTAAAAAATACCTCTAAAGTCTTGTATCACATACGTTCCTTGCTATTAAGATAAATTCCCTATCGTAATATCCCCAATACAAACAAGCCATACATCATATAAATCACAAAATAAGAAGTTAAATACCATATTACTCAGAATTCACAAGTCTAAAATAATATTACTAAGATACTCACAAGTAATGAATCGTATTATAAACAAACTGAATCGTATTCAAACATAGCATAAACAGCTTATATACTTGCGTAAAAATGCTCGTAGCTACATGTTCCTAAACAAAAAAGCATGTTTTCAAAGTAAAGAACATGCCAAATAACCCTTGCTTTTTAGTGATTTTTTAACAAGGGCTGTTTCTATATTTTTTTAAAAATACTACATAAATTCTGGATAATCACCATGTTGCCTATGATAATTTGTTCTTATATCGCTGCTTTCTCCTACAGACAAACTTTTCTCCTTAAAATAAATCCAGGCATCTCTAAACTGTACACGCATGAATGCTGGAATAGAGAATATTTCTTGCTCTTTCATACAACATTCAACTTGATCTAATGCATAAGTCATTGCATATATTAATAATTCATTTTGTTTTTGTATTGTTGGTAAATAGATTGCGATATCAACAATTTCTTGTCTAAATGCAGTCATTATATTTTCTTTATCTTTTTTTCTTAACGCTTGTCCCATATGTTTCAAACGAGATACCGCTTCTTTTCTACACTTCGCTATAGGTCTATGTAATTCTTTTTTATCATTTTCAATAACACAATTCGAAGAAAAAATGACATTAAACTTTTCAATAATAACTTGTTGTACCTGCCTTCTAACACGTGTAATACGAGACTCACTTGGTTTCTTATCTTTAGGATCTACTGCATTAAATTTAATAATAGGCTTTACAATCTCTATGTATTGTCGCACTTTCTTTGCATTACGCTTCAACTTTTTCTTTAGAAAAGCCATTTTTCTCGTAATCTCGAAATCTTCAATCTTGTGCTTATAATGTTCCATACCAATTTTTCTCGAAAATGTGTTGATTAATTCTAAAAGAAACATAATTCCTCTATTATCTCGAGCCTTTACAAGGCTACTTAGTATAGTTGTTTGAATTAAATAAAATGGAATACGGAAATACGATAACGATATATTTATCATATCTGTAGTTTCTGCAGCAGTGTGGTTGTACAATGCATAATCTACAATTTCATAAACAGTACGATTTCCAACAGGTGTTTCTCTTACGAGCTTACGCTCCAAGCAAACTTGAAATCCTGTATAAATTGTTGTGTAGGGAATCCCACTTTTCTTAGCAAGATCCATTATTTGAAATTCACGTGGCAGCATTCCTATATCATTGCATTCAAAGTGCAATAAGATATAAGTCGCTAATGCTGAGGATGGTAATTCTTTGCGTTCATTTTCTAGTTTTACAATATTAAAAAGTCCATTAAAAAACTTAACCCCATGAACTTTAAAGTTCTGCTGAGAAAAATTCAAACGTGTACTCATTATTCTAAATGACTCCTTCCGAAAAGAGCACAAAAAAAGACACTGTAATATCACATATACAAAAATCTACTTAAATCTAGATGATTTTTGTATATTTCTAGATAAACAATGCTCAAAATACGCAAGAAAATCGCCTTTTTCAGTTGCACAAATTTATAAGATCAAGTAAAATTATCTTATAAATTTATACAAATCAAAAAAGGTTTTGAAGCTAAAGTTTAATCTAGGTAATATTGTAAGTATAACTTTCAATCAATAAGAGTTTGTTGGGTTCCTAGAGATTAACCTCGATGAAATAGTTGGCGCTATTTTATCAAGCTGAAAGATCTTTTTTTTTTGCTTTTTTATGTTTATTTTTAGTTAATTGCGGCAAAACTATAACTATAGCTAAGTTTTGCCGCATTTTAATGTAATCATATATGCATTTTTTGGTACTTGCAAGACGATTTTTTATAAAATCGTCTTTTTTTTATATAACAATTTCCTGTTTAATACAGTTATGCTATTGTTCTATTTTCGAAAAAAAGAAGTTTTCTAGTTTTATATTCTTAAATACAGAAAGACTTCTAAATATATTGAACCATATGCGGAATATAATGAATGTTATAAAGTGGTTTCAAAACTAGAAAATATACATTCCAACATTAACAATAACCCTTATATAACAACGTTTTCAACCAATACTTCCAATTCTAATTTATCATAAATTAGCATAGTAAACAAAGAAAAAAACATAGAAATGATTCAGTAAAGCAAACAGCAAAAACATGGAATTAATAATAAAACGTATGAATTCTAAGTTTATAAATTTAAGAATTTATAAATCATATGCCACATTAACCTCATTTTCTCTATTTTTGTACAATGAATACGATCTTAAAATCAATACAAAAAGATTACTAGAATAAAAGTTAAAAAAAGATATAAACACTAACTAAAATAAGTTAGATGTAAATCTAGAAAAGATCGATTCTATATTGATAAAAACCCTTTATTTTAAAGGGTTATATACCAATATACATATTCTAATTTTGAATAATAGTATTTATACAGATTCCTAAACTTAGTAAGAAACCTTGTGTTTAATCAAACACAAACAAAAGAGTTATTTACAGCTCAACAACATACTATTTAGGTCATTTGGTTCTTATTATATCAATTTCGTATTTATTGTTACTCCTATGAATCACTTAATAAATACGAAATTCACTCTATTATTTTCTATTAGTAGCTAAATCTCAAACTATTATTTGCTTCATTTGAATATATCGCTATAAATTTTCTTGAGTTTTTGCAAATTTATATTACTCAAGAAAATTTATTTTTAGTGAGCGAGAATCGGATATTAGAAGAAAAACTTGAAGGAATAATCAGCGAGTTCGAGCTATAAAACTAGAACTAAAACTAGTATAAGTTTGTTCTAGTTTTATATTAAACCTTGATAAATCAATGTTATCCCTTGTTTTATTCTATCTAAATTTTGTTAGATAACCATATAGAAGATACAGAAAAGTAGAACGAATATTAGAATGCACAATACTATAGATAAACCATGTTATCTATAGATATAAAAATACTTGATTTTTAGTGGAATTATATTAAGATTTTCTAGTTTTTCTATGGTAGAGTAATCTATAGGAAGATAATGCCCATTCTATGTAGAATATAACATGGAAGAGACTTTCTAAGTTTTTTGGTTGTAAGGAGGTGTTGTTTCTATGAGTGAGAACAAAACAAACGAAGAACAAAATGAATATAGAATGAAAGAAGTATCTGAACTTACTGGGCTATCGAATGACTTATTAAGAGTATACGAGGAAGAGTTTAATCTACAAATAAATAGAACTAATGGTGGGCATCGTCGCTACACGGAAGATGACATTAATAAGTTTATATCTATTAAGAAGAAGATCCAAGAACAAAATTGGAGCTATAAGAAAGTTCGCTCTTGGTTAAATGGTGACGAGCTTCCAGTAGCATTAGAAGAACACCAGGTTAAAACAAACCTAGAGAAAAAAGTAGAGTATCAAACAGAATTAATTCAAGATTTGACTGAAAAGTTGGATCAAAGTATCAAACTACAAGTGGAAATGGTAAAACAAATGCATGAGCTAAAGACCGAGAAACAAGAGCTTGAGCAAATTGTGGCACGTAGAAATCAGGATCTTATAGATACTTTAATTCAAGAAAAAAGAAAAGAACGTCAAGAACGAATTGAGACAGAATCAAAAAAATCATTCTTACAAAAAATATTTGGAAAGTAAACTTTGAACTAGATTCTAAGTTTGGTTTATTTAAGTAGCAAGTCTAAAAATGGACTTGCTACTTTTTTATTTTGATAATTTTAAAGATGTTATTTTTTAAATGCCTATGAACCTATTCAATTATTAAATATCGACATTAGATTTATATAAATATAGAAGAATTTTAACAAAGATAAATAACAGTTTAATTTTCAGTTTAACTTTAGGTTTAAATTTAGAAAGGTTTTAGAAAGATATATGTAGCTCTAGTGTGACTTAAGGTTTAAAAAATAGTTTAATTCTTAGTTTAACTTTTAGTTTACATACCATTTCCATTGTGATATAAATAGGTTAGGTGAATTTTTCCACTCTCAAGAATTAATAAAATAGATGGGAGTTAAACAATGAATAGGGATCACTTTTATACGTTAAACATTGCAGAAATTGCGGAAAGAATTGGTAATGATGATTGTGCCTATCAAGTATTAATGGCATTTATTAATCAAAATGGTGAAGCGCAAATGCTTAATAAAACGGCTGTGGCAGAAATGATACAGCTAAGTAAACCTACTGTTTTTGCAACCGTAAATAGTTTCTATTGTGCAGGATATATTGATGAAACTAGAGTAGGAAGGTCCAAGATTTATACCTTATCGGATTTAGGCATAGAAATAGTAGAATGTTTTAAACAAAAAGCAATAGAAATGCGTAATTTATAAGTATAGGGGAGGAATTTTATATGTTATTAAACAGTAATGAACTAGAACATATCTATTCAGCTAACCATAGTGTAAATGATATTAGTATTCGATGGGGAGTTATTGGTGCTGGCCAAAAAGGTAATAAAGAGGCTGATTTATTCGCTGGTTACAAGTTTTCGAATGGAGCTAGTTGCTATCCGACATTAGCTGTTAACTTTGCAGAGTCAGATATGATGCATTTACAAAATATTATTAAAGAAGATCGTATTCATTTTGATGGTTTAAAGGGAGCTGCACGTACACCTGCTGTTGTGACTGACTTATTTGACCCGGAAATTAATCCTAATGCTAATGGATACCTTGATAAATTAGCACAAGAGCTAGGTCGAAAGTTTACAAATGAAGAGGGAGAGGTAATTGTAGACCAATTCTTAATCTGTCTTGGAGCTGGTGGTGGCGTTGGAACAGGTTGGGGTTCACTTGTTTTACAATTAATTCGTGAGCAGTTTTTCCCTTGCCCAGTATCTATGCTTATTTCCTTACCATCCGGTGATCCAGATGAAATTAACAATGCACTTGTATTACTAAGTGAAATTGATGAATTTATGAGAGAGCAAGACAGATTATTTGGAAATTCTGATCTAAAGCCATTAGCAAATGTAATCATCAATGATAATACTAAAATGCAACGGATTATTGAAACACAAAAGGGCACGAAAGACCTGAAAAATAGATATTTAAACTGGAAAGAAGTTGCGAACGATAATGTAGTGAGTACGTTACATGAAATAAACATTATCCCAGAGAACTATGGTTCTGATAACGTTACATATGACCCATCGGATTTAATAAAACTATTAAGTATTCCAGGACGTTTCTTAACAATTGGAAAAGCGAGAATTGCTAAATTTGATTTACATTCACTTGGAAATAGTATTAAGAGAAGTTTAGAAGAGGGATTCTTCTCAGCAGAACATCAATTTGAAACAGCAACAATGTATGGTGGTTTCGTTTTAAGACCTTCTAACGCAGATTTCTTCAAAGATGTTAATACGGAAAATAAGATTCGTAATACCTTAGGAGAGTATAAAAGATTGGATGAAATCGCTGGTAAATTTGGTGATCCAATTTGGGATAATGAATATGCGGTTTGCTACACTATATTTGCTGGTATGACAATGCCTAAACGCTATATATCTCTTGCGCGAGAAGGAAAAGAGTTGGCTGAAAAACAAGAGCAATTAAGAGAAGAAGCACAACGTAAACAGGACGAAGAAAAAGTAGATATTTCTTTTGCAACGAATCGTGTACAAAAGAACACATTCAATCCTTATAATAAAAACCAAGGATTTGGCGGGGCATCAAGATTCAGTGGTGGTAAAAACTCTGCATTTAAACGTCAGACTAGTGAAGTTACTACAACACAAAATCAACAAGAAGAAGAGAATATTATTAGCACTCTTAAAACTTCAAATCCATTTAAAAAACGTTAAAAAAAGCGGGTCTAAACGACCTGCTTTTTTTATTAAAATCACAACCGATTACAATAAAAAACTACAATGCACAAATTAGATATCTATTATATTTTCTGCATGTTTAACACAGATTTATATAATGTGATAGTTTAAATAGATTGTTAGGCCGTCCTAACAATTTTATTTCAATCCTTTATCCTTTAAAAAATTGTTCGGTTAAAACATGTCTTCCGTCCGAACAATTTTAAAAGGACCAAAAGACTATATAAATCAATGTTTCTAGCAGATTTTTAGGAAGAGAAGTAATCCAAACTTCAGCGTACGAGTTTTAGTATCTAGATTCGTGCAAATTCAGTTTAAACTTTTCATAATTTACAACAAAATTTTGCTGTAATAAGATATATAGAAATGGTTGTTATTTATTGAAAATAAATTCGAGTTATGGAGTTGTATATAATGAAAAGTAAAACGTATAAATATACAAGTAAAGGCACACAGAAATCTTTTCGTTTAAAAGAGGCTGATATATTTGTATTCACATTTTTATATTACAAAAGGCATCTTACTACACGACAAATTACTCAGCTTTATAGTGCATTTGAAGGTAGGGATTTTTCTGAGGATAGTGTGTTTACAAAGCTTAATCGTTTTTCAAAATACGGTGCTATCTTAACTAAAAAAATTGATAAAAGAGATGATAGTATAACCAGACGTGCGACATTCTCCTTAAAAGATAGAATGGTCGATTACCTTCAAGAAATAGGACGGATTCCTACAGGATCTTCAAAACGTAGATATTCTTCTTCAATCTCGTTACATACACTCTGTTCACGAGAAACGTTAGTACGTACACTTTTAGAAGTATCGAAAAAAACCAATACAAATAAGTTATTATGTGAGCTAGATATTCGCTCATATCATCAAAAACAAAAGAAAACAGAAATTGAAGATGCAGGTTTACTCTTAATTCCCGATGAACACATTTCATATCAAGACAAAAATATTTACATTGAAATGGATATGTGCAAAGAAACGAATGCTACCTTAATTGAAAAGGTGGGGAAGTATATTGAATATGCACAAAAAAACAATGAGAATATAACTGTTGTTTTTGTTATGTATGACAAATCGATGTTTCTTGCAGAAGATGCTGACCCACCATACGTACGTATGAAAAATCTCTTATTTTCTATGCGAGAGTATCATGAACTTTTAATGAATCTTCCAAATCTAAATATACACATCTGCTCTTTGAAAGAAGCTGGAGATGTTATTTCAGATATCATTCTAGGAATAGATGATAATCAAAACTTTGAACAAGATATTCTTCAACCTTTATCTCAACGTACAGTAGGAGATGCTGACTGGCGCTACGCATATGTTGAAAAAGTCCAAACATTTAAGGAAACAATAGATGGCGGTCTTAGACGAACGTATAGAAGAGATAAAGATGCTATGCAAGATTTCTTCTTTATTTTTGGGAATGAAAATGATTACCGAATGATTGCTAGATTAGACGACGTTGTGTTTTCAAGAAGAGAAGGCGATGAAGGGGTGCCACTTGTTGTGATTTATCCAAAGCGCAACAAGGGTAGAGATATACTTTTAATGGACACTTATGACAACGTATTACTGCTATCCCTCCAAAATGAAGGTGTTACTATCGACGCAGATGAACAGATCATGGCACGTACTGCAAATAACATACATCCGAAAAGACGCAAGCTTGTTGAATTATATTAATCATTAATTTTTTATATACTTTTATATAACTTTATTGATTTTTATTATTTAAGGTGATAGAATAACGTTTGAACTAAACACTCAAAACTACAATCAAATCAGAACATATGAAATTAA
>NZ_JAKUFX010000132.1:0-15548 GCF_022663635.1 Bacillus cereus group sp. BfR-BA-01356
GATATATCACCCATACAATTTTTATTAACATAACCTATCATTATCAATAGTTAACGATGCTAAAAATTTCGTTATGGGGTAATTAAAACTATTAGCTTGATAGGGATGTGGCGTTACCCTAATACTGTACAACTTTTTTATAAACGGTTGTAAGTTTCTACGTTTTTGACCATTCTGTACAACGATAACTTTGGTTTATTGATTTCACCTGTAATCTGGTAGCCTATCCTCTGATACAATTTAATGGCAAGTTGGTTCTCTTTCTTTACCGTCAGAGTGCATTTGGCAAAGCCTTGCAGCGAAGCTTGTTCCTCAGCAAATTCAATTAATCTGGTACCTATCCCTAGTCCTCGACTTTCGGGCAGTAAGGCAATTGTTCCGATGTGAAACTCGTCATCTTCTCCCTCCTTCAAGGTAAACATGGAATAAAGCATTTTGATATTCAGAATGTTATAAACAACAAAACCCAGCTTTCGGAACGAAAGCAGCTGTTTAAAAGTGGGCCAGGCAAGACGATTTAAAACGGGTATGGGATAGCAAGTAATCATCCCTAAAGTTTTCCCGTCCATTTGAGCTTCATAAGCGTATTGATGACTGAAACGGTTGTTCTCCTGCCGCCATAGCTTACAAAATGTCCAATCGACTGTGTTCTTCTCCTCAGATCCTGCAAGTGGAAACGCCATGTATTCCAATGCCATTACATTTAGCTGGACGCCGACCATGGATTGATGAACAGCCTTTACAATAGAGATTTTATTCATTATCCTATTGCTCCTTTTCACTTTCTATATTATTAATATTAATTATCATGGATGTGAATCAGTTCACTTCCCTCTCAATTCATCCTTAGCTTTGAAACCATAATAAAATGTATTTAAAACAAGCTCTGCAGCAGATTTTTTAGCCACATTTCCTTCATGTACCTGTTCCCAGGTATGGAAAAGCAGAGCATAAAGCGTATTCAAAATCCATTCGCTGCTAACCATTTGCTGAAAGTAACCTCTTTGTTGTAGCAGTTCAATAACGCGTCGTAAGGGTTCCCTCAGCTTCTCTTCTGCTTCACCTAATTCTTTGTTGTTAAATACAGATGCATCATGACCTAGAAAATAGATTTTGTCACCTAAAGGGATTAACGCTTCAATGAGTTCCGGGATATAGTTTTCGCTTCTTTCCTCATCCAGTGGAATCTGGTTTACAGTATCACTTACCAGTTGTATAGCCCGATGGCCCAAGAACAGCATCAATTTCTCCCTGCTTTCGACGTAGCGATGGAGTGTAGCAATTCCAATTCCCGCATATTCCGCAATTTCATTCATCGAAGCAGTAGGATTTTCAACAAGCAATATAGTAGCTGAATCAAGAATTGCATTAAATCTCGCTTCCTTCAACGCTGACAAGTCTTTCTTCATCGTCAATCTCTCCCTTTTTCTGTATAAAGTCGTCATTTTTGATAGATAAATATATCATTTGATATTATAATAAACAATCCCAAATAAAGTGTCCAGCTGCTGAATGTAGCTTTTCAAAAAGAATTATATTACTGAAACTGATAGCACTTTGAATGTTTCATTTTTAGCATTTCATTATTTAGATAACGATGAAGAAATTAAATTCTTTAATGTAATAAATACAAGAGCCAAAGGAAATGGTACGAGTTACTTTCTGCATAAAGTTATCGGTTTATTTTAAAATTCACTTCCGGGTATTTGGTCATCAGCCTTTTAAGGATGGAGCCGTCATCCTTCTGTTTTACATACTGGTCAAAAAATGCCAGACTGAATTCGTTGATAATACGATGAACTTCCTTTGGATTTTCACCTGGGCTCTGCAACACAGGGGAGAACAAATGTAAATCAGTGAAGCTTGTATGATCCGTATGAGGAATGAGCATTGACATACCACCACCAGCTAACCCACGTCCGTATCGCTCCCTCACTTCATAGGGATCTGCTTCATCAGGCTCTTCTGCACTCATGAGCAGAAACGGTTTTCCAATTCCATTTTCAGGAAAAAATTTCCCATAGAATGTACCATCCATATTGATAGCTGCTTTGACACGAGAATCTTTTGCAAGTATTTGTGCTGCGGTAGCTCCACCGTAAGAGTGGCCAAACATTCCAATTCGCGATGTATCCAGTCTTCCTGTAAAGAAGCCGGTCTCATCGTTTTGGTTAAGTTTCTCTATCTGACTAAGGACAAAGCTGACATCTTCCTCCCATAATTTTATGTGGCTATCCCCTTCATCAGTTAAATTGATGGGCTGTACGTAAGCAGTTCGACCATCTGGAAAGACGGTAGCTGCAGCATCAAAGGTATGATCGATACTTAGAACAATGTACCCTTGACTAGCCAACTCCTCAACTTGAAACGTGTTTTGATTACGAAAACCATTAAAACCATGAGAGAAAAGTAATATGGGATAGTGATTCTCTGAGTCTGAGAGTTGTAAATCCATAAACGAATGAGACTTTACCAATTCCATGTGGCTGAATGCAAATGCAGGAATGGACAATGTTTTTTCCAATCCCTTGGAGAGCTCATTTATGTTACGAATATAAGGTTCTCGATCCCCCTTGCTTTTTTCAGCTGCAGGATACCAAATTTGCACCATCAGTTCGCGCCGATCGGTTGGATTTTTCGAATATGGTTCATTTCTCTGATGATCAATCCAATGATATACCTTCGTACCGACCCTATGTGGTCCAGTTGGTTCTTCAAATGAAAATACTGGCATAAGTAAGGGTAGCGCAACTGCTACAGACAAATAGATACATAGCAACGAAGTCTTAACTATGAATATACCCGAACTTCTAAAACCCTTTTTCCGCCCAGTTAATAAATAGCATAAAATTAAGATAACTGGGGATATATATGCCGGAATCATCTGCCACCTAAAACCTTCTGCCAATAACTGAACTGTAACCATTACAACGGCAACCAAAGTAGCTAATTTAGACCACTTTTTCGTTTCTCTGCCTACTAACAGTACCCAACTCAATAGACTAAAATTTACAATTATCAAAACAAATTCCCAGAAATTCATTGGCCTATCTCCTTTGCATGCATTTTACTTCTAATTAAAGAGCTAGTTTTCAGCCTGAGCAAAAGCAGATGAAAAACCTATATAGTTGCACCGATTATGCTAATCGCTTCATCCACTCTACTCCTTTCTTCAAATTAAAAACTTAAAATGCCCAGCTACCTTTACGGAAAATTGGTTCTACAGTTCCATCTGATAGAATACCGTCGATGTCCATCTCACTGCTGCCAATCATAAAGTCCTCATGTGTTACTGAAATATTTGCACCTAACGTTTCAAGCTGATCGTTTTCTAAATCTCTTCCACCCTCTAAGCAAGTTGGATAAGCTTTACCAATCGCTAAATGGTTCGATGCATTTTCATCAAACAATGTATTAAAATATAAAATTCCCGATGCTGAAATTGGTGATTCATGTGGTACAAGTGCTACTTCACCTAAATAGCAAGAGCCTTCATCCACATTAATAAGCTCTTGTAATAAATCATATCCTACCTGTGCTTCAGCTTTAACAATTTTTCCTTCTTCAAATGTCAGTTTAAAGCCATCGATAATATTCCCTTGATAAACTAGTGGTTTTGTATTGCTTACATAGCCATTTACACCTTGTTTCATCGGTAACGTATAAACCTCTTCTGTCGGCATATTAGCCATGAAGATAGTATCATCAGGAGTTTTACCACCTCCAGTAATCCATTTATGCTGTGGTGCTAATGCAATTGTTAAATCAGTACCTGGCGCTGTATAGTGAAGCTTCATATATTTTTTATTGTTCAGTAGGACCGCACGAGATTCTAAATTTGTTACATGTTCACGCCATTTTTCAATAGCACCGCCTTCACCAATACGAACAGCTTTAAAAATAGCCTCCCATAATGCTGGTACTTGATCCTCAGCTGCTAAATCCGGGAACACCTTCGATGCCCACTTTGGTGAAGGAACTGCTACCATCGACCAAGCTATTGAATCCTTCATTACGGCGTTGCGATTGTTTCTCAGAGCAGCTCCTGCTACCTTTTGATAGGTAGCTAGACGCTCAGATGAAATACCTGTAAATTTATCAGGATCTGTAGCATCTATCATTAATAGTGCTCCTTTACGTTCGAGCAGCTCATCATTCATTTTGACTATCCACTCTGGGAAGCGATTAAATTCTTCATCTGAGGCATAATCAAAGTAAGCACGTTCCATTTCTTCATCCGAAAAATTAACATGAACACGCCCTGCCCCAGCCTTATAAGCCTCTTTGACAACTATACGGGCGAAATCCAATGCATCTACTGATGTATTGACTAATAAGTATTGCCCTGGTTGAATATTAACACCGATTTTCACCGTAAGTTCTGCATATGCTTGTAATTTTTCTTCAAAAGTCATATTATTTACCTCGCTTTTATCAAATTGGTTTTGAATTCCCCTCACTAACCTGCTTTCATACCATACTTTCTAAACTTTGATTAAATTAATATTGGTTTGTTTTTCAAAAAATCTAATCAAAGGTATCAAACACTACATCAAATTATAGAGTTCTTTATTGTGAAAGCTCACTCATTTCTTCCCAATCTTTTCAATGCTGCTGCACCTAAAGGCTTACCATCAATGGGGCGTTTAACATTCTCAATCACTCCTTTATCTTTACAAAAGTATTTTTGATAGATAAATATATCATTCGACATAAGATTAAATCATTTTAAACGAATTATCAAGTCGTAAAATTTAATTTTTAAAAAATTCGGTAAAAAAACTATATGAACATGGATTCTATCAAAGGAAGCGATAACGAAAAGATTTTTACGCACACATGGATACGAAATTACCGCTCAAAAATACCCCCCCTACATTTATCTGCAAGAGGGCTATCTTTTTATTCATTTTGCCAATAAACAAACATGTTTCCACTTTACCAATCTTTTTTCATGTTTATATTATCCTATCTAGATGAAGATATCTCCTAGAGGTAACACCACATGCCCATCAAGTTAAGAGTTTAATTGTTGCCATAAAACGGGAAAACTGAACCGGATTTTTATGAATAATTATGAAGAGATAGAATTTTAGTTTTGGGGATATTTCAAAAGTTTAGCTTGATGGGTATGTGAATCTCCTCTCTATAACAAATATTTTTTAGTAAATGTTAAAAATTTTGCGAGAGTGTAAATTTTTAACATTTTATTTTTTCTCAATTGTATAACTTTATTTTTGAATTATACTTAATTCGTAATCCCAAAATTAGGAAAGGAGCTTTAAGATAGGACATTTATCTTAAATGTTTACTTGGAGGAGTGATTAAAAAAATCAATGAAGGTAATGTGTTTCTAAATTAATCAGGAAGAGAACTTGAAATGTTACTATGCTTTTTTTACTCATCTAAAAATATCATCAACATTTTTTAATAAGTGCGAATTTAAAAAATCTACTTTCGGCATTAATGAAAAAGCTGATATTTCGTATGTAAGTAATTAATGAATTTGAACGAAAGGACTGATCTATATGAACAGCAGAAAAAATTGTAGATTACAAAAAACTATAAAGGTGTTTGCAACATCCACTATTTTAGCAACCACGTTATTTACACCTATTATGTCAAACAATTTAGATGTACATGCTGAAACTGCACAAACTGCAACTCAATTTGAACAAAGAGAGTTTGATCTGCCAGGTACAGGAAGTTTTTGGGATGAAGCAAAAAGAGAAAAAAGAGGTGAGCAAAAAAATTATATGCCAACAGGCATATATGTGAAGCCTAATGAACAGGTTACAATTACAGTATCAGGAACGCAAAAGATTAGAGCCATTATTGGGACACATCAATATGATAAAGAATGGGGAAAAGAAATTGATCTTTCTCCGGGCTCTAATACTATCTCTTCACCAAACGGCGGCGTATTAGGGTTAGATAATTTTCAAAGCACAGGAACAGTTAAGGTGCAAGTAACGCAAGGCGGTAGTCCTATTCCTTTCTTTGTATTAGGAAAACACACAAAAGCAGACTGGATTGCCATGATGAACAACTTTCCAAATGCACATGCAGTACAATTGAAATCAGAACGAGCCGTACTAACTGTAACTCGTGATAGTGCCAATAAATATATTGTAAATCAAGATCCTGTGCCCCTATTAAATAAATATGATGATATGATTCGAGCACAAGACAAGTTAGCAGGGCTATCTGAAACGGATCCTAATCCTTTACATCGTTCAACTCGTCGTATTTGGGCCTTTGTAGAAAATCCTAACGCACAAAGTTGGGGCATGTATGCAAGTTGGGATGGAGCCGTCTTTACGACTGCTGGTGAAGCTATCAAAAGTACTTTAAATGTAAATGAGTTTGGATGGGGACAAATGCACGAAGCGGGACATGCACGACAACAATATCCATGGACGTGGAATGATTTAAGAGGTATGGGTGAAGTAACTAATAATCTATATTCATTAGCTGCATTCAAGAAAATATACCCAAATATACCAACACGTT
Organism: Bacillus cereus group sp. BfR-BA-01356; assembly: GCF_022663635.1. Taxonomy (NCBI): domain Bacteria; kingdom Bacillati; phylum Bacillota; class Bacilli; order Caryophanales; family Bacillaceae; genus Bacillus; species Bacillus cereus group sp. BfR-BA-01356. Next base: position 6,514 of record NZ_JAKUFX010000132.1, read on the forward strand.
TAGATACAGAGGGAGATTATAATAGAGCTTTTACGTATTTAAAACAAACAAATAAAGAATATAAAAATATTGACGACCTGTTTGTAAAACTTGTTATGCTTTGGCAACTTCATTTGGCATATGGGGATGATTTTTATCCAAATCTCCACAAATTATATCGTGAGATACCTGAAGATCAACTTCCCAAAACAGACGAGGATAAAATACAGGCATTTATTTACAATACATCAAAAATAGCAAAACAAAATGTACTGCCATTCTTTGATAAATGGGGATTGAAAGCAACACAAGAAACGAGACAAAAAGTAGAAGCTTTAAACACCCCAACATTAATTGCACCTATATGGGAAGCGACGGATGCTAAACCTGTTAAACCACTTGCTGTATTGTCAAAAAAAATAATGAAGGCAAGTGCAAATAGTGAGGAATCAACGGGCTCAGCTAGTAAGGCGATAGATGGAAAAACCGATACATTTTGGCATAGTACTTGGACACCAAATCAATATCCTTACAATTTGACACTAGAACTTGGTGATACACATACCATTTCACAATTGTCATATCTTCCAAGGCAAGATTGGTCAGAAAATGGCCGTATTTTAACTTACAATATTTATACGAGTGTAGACGGCATTACGTATGACAAAATATCATCAGGAACATGGGAAAATAATAGTGATAAGAAAACGGCAACATTTACCCCAGTTACTGCAAAGTATGTAAAAGTGGAAGTAACGAAAGGACAAAATGGATTTGCTTCAGCAGCTGAAGTAGATATTTTAGGGTATTAATTATTTTCACTTGTAAATGAGTATATGATCACAGGGTGGATTTTGAAATATTTTGAGAATCTGTCCTGTGATATTTTTTGCGTATTTCATGTTCTGTTTTCACTTTATAATTTCTGATAGGAAATTAAGTGAATAAGTTTTAGTTAATACCAATAAAGTAAAAGTCTATAATGATTCTTCAAAAATTTCTTCCTCAAAAATCTTTTTTTGTTTCAACATTTTTCTGACTACTTAGTTTTTCAAACACTGCTTCTGCTTCTTGACCATAATCTCTAAATGTACCTCCAGCAACAGAATCAGTTTCTAAATATTTTACCTTTGAAATCAGATTAGGAGTTAAGGAACCCTTATTCTCATCTCCTACTAAAGACATATACATAATTATAAATAGAAATAGAAATATAACTAATAATCCTAATGTTATTTTCCCTATTTATTGTCTCCTGTTCCAAAAAAAACAGTTTCTGTCTATCATACCAACAATAGGGAATGTTCTTTTAGAATTTATAAAAAATATAAAAATACATGACAAACTTATATATAATTGCAAGCTCAACTCTCACAAAAAACAGGATAAAAAAATAAACAGCAGAACTAGTCCACTGTTTACTTTGCCACACCTTCATGTAATTTTTCTGTATAATCCTTTACATCTTTCCAGCTATCTTTCGCTGTATGTAAATCTTCTTTTATAAACGTAAACTCTTCCGGACTAATTCCTTTTACGTTTTGTAGTAAATTATTATATTTTGCACCTACTGTATACCATTGATTTGATATGTTTTGTAGTGCTGTAATTGCTGCATCAATTGTTTCTGTCATGTTTGTTGTTTTATTTTTTACATCAGTCAAAATTACGACTTCTGCTTGTGCTCCTGAAATTCTATCTTTTAAATTGGCGATTTCTCTTTCTGCATTTGCGATATCTTTTTTCGCAACCGCAATCATCGGCCCGCCAGCAAGACATGTTATTAGAGCTACGCAAAGTACGCCACCAGCAATGACCATATCATTACTCTTTTTAATCGAATCGTTATATGTATTTATTTGTTGCTCTAGAGCTGGAATACCAGCATTCGTACTTGCCAATATCGATGTTAACTGATTTGTATCCTCTTTGAAACTATTTGTATCTTTCGCCATTCTATCGCGAAAAGCTTTCAAATTTCCTAATAATCCATCTACCTCATTTTGATTCTTTACAATATCCGCATACAACTTTTCTAAATCCGCTTTTAATTTCCCGCTATCCTTTTGATCAATCGCTATTAACATGTCATTATAATACGATTGAAAAGTATTATTGTAATTTATAATATTTTGATCTGTTTTCATAATTTGAGGCTTCATATTATTTAACCAATATGCTGCATTAATTTTTGCATCTCTTTGATGCTGAATCATATTCCCTTTAAATTCACTATTAATCGAACTTATTTTACTTAAATCCGTCTCTTGTTGATTTTGAATTAATTTTGCATATGAATCCATTGCAAATATGCTTGATGTCGTTTGTGCCATTACATCTTGGAATCCTGCTGGTCCAAGAGAATAGTTTTTCACATTTTCTTGTAGCACCGTTACATTTTGTTCTGCTGCAAAAGGATGTAAAGGAAATGCGTTACTCGTTGCCACCCCAGCAATCATTACCGCTAAAAGACATTTTTTATAAAATCGTTTCTGCATATTTTTCACCTATTCTCTTTATAAGGATATCAAAAGCTCCTGCTCACAACTGAACAGGAGCTTCAAATCATTCATCAACACTTAACGCCCTAACGATTCGTATTCGATTATGCTTTTTTCGTATCTACTACTTTAATATCTTCAGCATAAATCTTTTCTGCATAGTCTTTAATGTTTTTCCAGCTATCTTTCGCAATGTTTAAATCTTCTTTAATGAAAACAAGATCGTTTGGACTAATTGAATCCACATTTTGAAGTAAAGAATTGTATTTTGATCCCATTGTATACCATTGGTTTGAAATGTTTTGCAACGCTGTAATTGCAGTATCAATCGTATTTGTTAAATACTCAGTTTGTGTTTTAATGTTCGTTAACCCAGCTACTTCTAATTGAGCAGTTGTAATTTGTCCAGTTATTTTTTGAATTTCAGCTTGTGCATTGTCAAGTTCTTTCTTCGCCAATACGATACCAGCTGTACCACCGCCTACAGCTGCTGCACCACCTGCAATTAATGCGACTCCTAGCGGTGTTCCTGCGCCCGTAGCAATAACTACTGCACCACCAATAATTGCAATTGGTCCTAGAGCTGTCGCAACAGATGAACCGATAATAATTGCATTATATTTACTAATTGCTTCATTGTACGTTGTAATTTGATTTTGCAGAAGCGGAATCCCTGCATCTTGACTAGCTAATATAGATGTAATTTGATTTGCATCACCCTTGAAGTTTTGCGTATCCGACGTCATTTTATTTCGGAATTTCTTTAAGTCTTCTACTAACTGATCCACTTGCGCTTTATTTTCATTAATACTACTTGATAATCTAGTTAGGCCTTTCGTAAGAGTCGCTTTATCTTTTGCATCTACCGCAGCAACTAAAGTATCATAATAGTTTTGGAATTTCGTATTGTAGTTAATGATGTTTTGATTCGTTGAAATAAGCTGTGGCTTTAATACATCTAACCATTGCTTCGCATTTCCTCTAGCTGTATCTTGGTGCTGAATGACTTTTCCTTTTAAAGCTGCATCAACAGTCGATACATTTCCAAAGTTAACATTACCTTGTTTAATAATTGTTAAAGCATACAGATCCATTACTAAAGCATTTGAACCTGTTCTTTCCATTGCATCTTTCAAGCCTTCTGGTCCTAATGAATATTCTTCATAGTCATTATAAGCTTTTGCTACCGCATGAACTGGAGCTTGTTTCACTGTACTTTCAGCTGCATACGTATGAGCCGGCATAATATTTCCTGCTGCAAATACTGCCATCAGTGCTGATAGAGCCATTACTTTATAAGGTTTTTTTGTCATTTTTCTTCTCTCCCTATATCGCTAATTATTTTTCTGTTTAATGTACTTCAACGTTTGTAACGTAATCTTCAAATTGATTTGTTTGCTTATTCATTTCATCACTTACTTTTTTAATTTGATTAAAATGTTTTTGAAGTAAACTACTGTCTGTATACGTGCCTTCTTCAACATTTGTTTGAATTTGAATCATATTATTATTTAAAACTTTCCAATCCGTTAATAACGTTTCTAAAGTTGTAATTTGACGATCAATTAATTCTGTAAAGCTATTTACTTGATCTTCAACGAATGTAATTTGAGTCGCCTCTGCTTCAGTTTGTGATAACTTTTGAATAAGTGGCAATAACTCTTTTTGCTTTTGCTGAATGCGAAGAGCTGCTTCTCTCGTTTGACTATCTGCGGCATTTACAATTTCATTACTTAAAGTACCGATAGAAACAAAATCGATTGTTTTCGTTTGTGCAGTTTGATTTGTGATTGTAAATACTTGTTTACCGATATTAATAGAACCTTTAATGATTTCTTGAGGTCTATTCAAAATAGTAGTTAGTTCAGCTTGAATTTCCCCTTGAATCCTTTTAATATCTTCTCTTAATTTCACAATATCTCCACTTGATCCTTGCAGTGTTTTTATTGCTTCATCGGCTTTAATTGATAAGTTGTTACTATCTTTGTCTAATACTGTTTTAAATCGATTTAACTCTAATAAATCTTGCTCCATACTCTCTTGGATGCTTTGTACTTGCAATTGTAATTTTCCATATGCACTCATAAAATCTACTTTTGCTTGCTGATCTTCATTTACGTTTCCTGCTAGTTCATAGAGCTTACTATAATAGCTATTAAATCTAGTGCTGTATCTCATCATCTCTTGATTTAAGTCAATTAGCTTCGGATTATATTCATCAATCCACTCTCGTACATTCGCCTTTGCAAACTTTTGATGATTCGTTAAGCTACTCATCGCATTGACCTTAATGTCTGGCTGTTGCAAAATAATTAATCCGTATGCTTGAATAAGCGGTGATTGTGATCCTAACATTCTAATTGAATTGGATAATGTATTTGGAGCAATTACATTTTGCGCATATACTGTTTTCACTTCCGTTTGCCCCTCCTTAGCGTAAGCGCTTACAGGAATGAAGCAACTCGTAGATACTGCTGTAACCAATAACCCTGTAATTAAAGTTTTTTTCACTTTAACTCCTCCTATGTATTAGCAACTATTACTATCGCATTTTATTATTCTATTTTCTTGCATATAATTTAAGATGGTTAAAATAGAGGACGTACTCACCTTGATTGACGTACGAACCATCTCTCCCAACTGTTATTGCTACAGTACTTACTTATTGTTATAAAACTTTTCATATGTGCTTAGTATGAATAACATTGCATAAATTTTCTATCGACCCTCATTTTCCACATCGATACAGTGAATATACTACATAAAAATATTATTCATTTTAAACTTAATAACGTAAGTAAATATGAAATTCCGTTTTGTTTTCATATATGTTTTGTACTGTAAGGACATTTAAACACAGCTGTTTATATAACGTAAAGAAGTATTTTCATTCCCTTTATTTCCAAGCTTTCATGTCCTTATTTCAAAATATAATCCGATTCACTTTATCGATTGAAATATCTATATATCACAACAGAAAACACTACTTATAAATAACTAATAAAATTATATCCATATAACTTTTAAACCCATATGCAATTATGCATAGCATATACACAAAAAGGATAGCTTCATTTTCACGAAGCTATCCTTCAAAAATCTTCTTATTTTTTCAAATGATATGGAACTGTCGTAATAACAACATTTCTTTTATAAAGTAAATACGCACGTATGAGTAAACTGGATTGATTATGAAGAATGTTATGCCAACCTTTTTTCGGAATGAACTGTGGTATAACGACCGTAACGCGGTAATTCGATTCACTTGCCTTATATTGCACTGTATCAATGAACTTCGTTAGCGGCTGAATAATACTTCTATAATGAGAATGTAATGTAACAAGCCTTACTTCAGGTTGCCACACCTTCCATTTCTCTTCAAATTTCTTTTCCTCTTCTCTGTCAAAAGCAACATATACAGCGATAACTTGATCTGCAGAAAGAGATTTCGCATAGTTCAATGAATTTTCTACTACATGCGTCATACCTGCTACAGGAACGACAATTACATTCCCCTCAATTGGAATAAGAGGTTCGCAAGTTTTTAAACTTAATTGATCACCCACTGCATCATAATGCTTCTTAATTCGATGGAATAAGAAGATAATAACTGGTAAGAAAATAAGAATCGACCAAACTTGTGCAAATTTAGTTAAAAAGAACATGCTCATTACGATAAAACTAATAACTGCACCAATTAAATTAACCGTTAATCTTAAAGCCCATCCTTCAGGCTTTTCGCGAAGCCATTTTAATACCATCCCTGTTTGAGAAAGTGTAAATGGAATAAATACACCTACTGCATATAACGGAATTAAATGTTCTGTTTGTCCTTGGAAAGCTACAATTAAAATAATCGAAGCAACTCCAAGTATAATAATACCGTTTGAGTAACCTAGACGGTCTCCTCTAATCGTAAACATTCTCGGTATGAATTTATCTTTTGCAAGGTTAACCGCTAATAAAGGAAATGCAGAATAACCTGTATTAGCAGCGAGAATTAATATTAAAGCTGTTGTACCTTGTATGAAATAGTACATGAAATTACGTCCAAATGTTTGTTCAGCAATTTGAGAAACAACTGTTACTTCTTTACTCGGAGTCACTCCGTAATAATAAGCTAAAAATACAATTCCTGAAAATAACACAGCAAGTAATGCACCCATTGCAAGCAATGTTTTTGCAGCATTGTTTGGCGCAGGATCTTTAAAGTTCGGAATTGCATTTGAAATTGCTTCAACACCTGTTAAAGCAGAACTACCTGATGCAAATGCTCTTAACAGTAAAAACAAACTAATACCCGCAACCGGCGTTCCGATCGGCGTGTGTAAAGTTGGTGAAACGTGACCAGTCAAAATATTATATATGCCTACACCAATTAATATAAATAGGGCTAAAACAAATAAATAAACAGGATATGCTAAAACAGAAGCTGATTCCGTTACTCCTCTTAAATTTAAGATCGTAATAAATATAACAAATATAATCGCAATGATCACATTATGTGCATGTAAACTAGGAAAAGCAGATGTTAGCGCATCTGTACCTGCAGATACACTTACCGCAACAGTTAAAATATAGTCAACTAATAAAGATCCTCCAGCAATTAAGCCTGGATTCATCCCTAAATTTTCTTTTGATACAACATACGCTCCCCCGCCATGCGGATAAGCAAAAATAATTTGACGATAAGATAAAATAAGGGCTGTCAATAATACTAATACCCCAACAGCGATCGGAATGGAATACCAATAAGCGATCGCTCCAACACCTGCTAAAGCAATTAAAATTTGCTCTGGACCGTAAGCAACTGATGACAATGCGTCAGAAGATAAAATAGCTAAAGCTTTCGTTTTATTAAGCTTTTGTTCTCCAAGCTCTGTTGATTTTAACGGTCTTCCAATTAAAAATCTTTTAATAGATGAAACCAATGCTGTCCACTCTCCAATAATTTTGTACGAACTTTTCTGCTTGTTACAGCCAGTAAACTATTTCTTCAGAAAACAAAAAATGTCTACAAGCCATAGCGAAATAGACTTGTAGACATTATTTTTTTTGTCGCACAAGCTCCACCTTCCTTCTCAATATAACGCTTACGAGGTTAGCTGTCGGATTCGGGCCTATGAGTAGCCCTACCTTTTTCAAGGATTCACCCCATCGGATTATGTACTAATCCGTAAAAACGGGTCCCCCGTACCATGCGGTTTCAGCGATTTAGAAAATTGAAACTGTGGATTATAATACTCCTTTATTTTCAAAAAGTAAACAAAAATTTTTAATAAGAAAAAAATTAAAATGATTGCGCATAATCCGCTGAGAAATATACATAATGAATATTAAAAATCCGCAAAGGAGACCCATATGTCTAAAGAAAAGAAGCCTATTTTTTCCGATTCATATTTAGATGCAGTAGCAAATGAAATTAATCAGTTATATGGTAAACGTGAACAGGAAATAAATTTGACAGATAGAACGAAAAGAAATAAATAATTTTTCATACATCTAATTCTATTACAGATTTGTTAAAGGTCATCTCTTCATACACCTTTAAATTTTGATATATAGATTCTAATAATGGTGCCGCTATAGAAAATTTCTCTGCTACATCCAGTAAATATCCTTGCAAGTGCTTCCCTTCAATAAACGAACCCTTTTCCATATCACGTTGCATTGATGACTTCATATCATACGAAATTTTATCAATCGTTTTCATATGTTCCTGGGCAATATTAGCCTTTACTGGAGCTCCTAATACTCTCATGATTTGTACAGATTCCTCAAACACATTACGGATAAAATCACGGCCGCCTTCACTTTCACGGATTGGTCCAATTGGTGCACGCATTAACGTTGTCACACCTGACATTACAGTAATAAATAAATATTTATGCCACATATCTTGCGTAATATTTTCACTTAAAACAAAACTAGATTTCGTACCTGAAAATGCTTTAGAAATATGCTTTACTCTCTCTGAATTTTGAGACTTAATTTCTCCAAACACAAGTCTGTTGGCAGCGCTAGTTTGTACAATTTCTCCTTGATCGTTTAACGTCGTCTCGATAAAGCATAAACCGCCAATTACTTTTTCTTCGCCGAATTCTTTTTGTAATAGCGATAAATGAGCGATACCATTTAACAATGGAATGATTACAGTATTTTCGCCAACAAACGGCTTCAAATCTTGAATTGCCTCGTTTAAGTGATACGCTTTTGTTGAAAATAAAATAACATCAAATGGAGAAGTTCGCTCTTCTTTCGTTATTAATTTCGGTCGGAAGGAAAAATCCCCGTTAACACTTCGGATTACAAGTCCTCTTTCCTCTAATTGTTTTTTCCGTTTACTACGAACAAGAAACGTGACATCTTCTCCCTTCTCGACTAATCTGCCACCAAAAAATCCTCCGACTCCACCAGCGCCTAATACTAAAATCCGCATACAGCATCCCCCTCGTATATTAATATTTAAGCCCTATCTCAGGCTTAGTTTTACTCTCTAATAAGAGTCCAGTAATAAAGAAAATACTTGGACGTCTCAAGATATTTCTAGATAAT
>NZ_JAKUFX010000133.1:0-15499 GCF_022663635.1 Bacillus cereus group sp. BfR-BA-01356
TTTTACATAAAATACTGGTCTAGTTTCGTGATGTCTTTTTTAAGCAATTTGTCCTTTGATAACTTCAAAAGATATTATTTTTCAGTTGACATACTACCGCAGGTCTTTTCAGTCTTGAAATCTTAAAAACAAATAAAAAAGGACACACCTATCGCATATGTATGCGTAGGTGTGTCCTTTTGCAAGATAGTTTTAGAAGTATTTTGTTACTTTCATCATATCATACTTCTTATTAATTTTATATACGAAATTAAAGATTTTACGATATTATTTCTTTTTCTCATGTATAAACATAATGCGTTGTTTTTGTATAACATAGCTTAATTTTGCATCAAGTTTTTCTCCATTATTCCTATTTTCAAAACTTGAAATTGTATTGGTCATATTCTTTCTAATAACTTTTTTTATTTCGTGCTAGTTATTTTCTTTTTCAACATGATGTTATTTTTCTTTTATTTTGGGTAAACAAATATTACGGGTAGAAAAACGAAAAATTTCTCTTATTCTAAAATAATTCCCTCGACACAAAGATACTATCTCGTACAAACATTCAACTTAATAAATATGTTTTAGGAAGGTTAGAAAAAATGGATATTTTATTAGCGATTTTACCAGCATTATTTTGGGGAAGTATTGTACTCTTCAACGTTAAACTAGGAGGCGGTCCTTACAGTCAAATACTTGGAACTACCCTTGGCGCTCTAGTTTTTTCTATCGGTGTTTATATTTTTATAAAACCCGTTTTGACGCCCGTGATGATAATTGTCGGGATTATATCTGGCCTATTTTGGGCATTAGGACAAGCCAATCAATTGAAAAGTATTGATTTAATTGGGGTTTCTAAAACAATGCCTATTTCAACAGGGATGCAATTAGTTTCGACTACTTTATTTGGGGTCATTGTATTTCATGAATGGTCAACAACAACATCTGTTGTATTAGGTGTTCTGGCACTTCTTTGTATCATAATCGGAATCGTTCTCACATCTCTCCAAAGCAAAGAGGAGAAAAACGATGAACAAAAAGGAAATTTCAAAAAAGGGATTGTGATGTTATTAATTTCAACTCTTGGTTACTTAGTATATGTGGTAATTATCCGCCTATTCAGTATAGACGGATGGTCAGCGTTATTACCACAAGCCATTGGTATGGTGTTAGGTGGAATTCTACTAACCTTTAAGCATCAACCATTTAATAAATATGCGATTCGCAATATTATTCCTGGTTTAATTTGGGCAGCAGGAAATATGTTTTTATTTATTTCCCAGCCGCGTGTAGGGGTGGCAACAAGCTTTTCCCTTTCCCAAATGGGGATCGTGATCTCAACTTTAGGTGGAATTTTTATATTAGGTGAAAAGAAAACAAAACGACAATTTATTGCGATTGTCATTGGAATTATCTTCATTATTGCAGCTGGCATTATGTTAGGAATTGCTAAAGGATAAAAAGGAGGAAAAAATTATGTATACAGATTTAAAAGGGAAAGTTGTTGTTATTACGGGTGCATCCACAGGATTAGGAAGAGCGATGGCAATTCGTTTTGGAGAAGAACAAGCCAAAGTTGTAATTAATTATTATTCAAACGAATCAGAAGCAAATGAGGTAGTACAAGTAGTTAAACAAGCAGGTGGAGAAGCGATTGCGGTAAAAGGAGATGTAACAGTTGAATCAGATGTTATCAATCTCGTTAAATCTGCTGTAAAAGAATTTGGTACACTGGATGTCATGATTAATAATGCGGGTATTGAAAATTCAGTACCTTCATATGAAATGCCATTAAGTGATTGGAATAAGGTAATTGCTACGAATTTAACAGGGGCTTTCTTAGGGAGCCGGGAAGCAATTAAATATTTTGTTGAGCATGATATTAAAGGTAGTGTTATTAATATGTCAAGCGTTCACGAGCAAATTCCATGGCCATTATTTGTACACTATGCAGCAAGTAAAGGTGGCGTTAAGCTAATGACAGAAACATTAGCACTAGAATATGCACCAAAAGGAATCCGTGTAAATAATATTGGGCCTGGTGCTATGAATACGCCGATTAATGCTGAAAAATTTGCGGATCCAGAAAAACGTGCCGATGTTGAAAGTATGGTTCCTATGGGATATATCGGAGAACCGAAAGAAATTGCAGCGGTAGCAGCATGGCTTGCTTCTTCACAAGCGAGCTATGTAACAGGTATTACACTGTTTGCTGATGGTGGTATGTCGCTATATCCATCTTTCCAAGCTGGACGTGGTTGATTGATATATAACTAAATTAGTTACTTTCAATATGTTTAAATGCGGCAGTTAGCTTTTTTATTGAATAACTTTTTAATTATTCGTGACATCACATACATTTTGTAAAAAATACACTTTTCTTTCTGTAGAATTATAGGAAAGGATAAAGTTATTTTATTTTAGGTTTACAATTTCGCTTTAGTTAAATGCCGATGGGTAAAGAAGCCCTATAATAAATTTAATATTATAATCAAAAAAAAGGAATACCTTATAATAAAGGATTCCTTTTTTTTGATTATATAGCTGCTATTTAAAAACAAATAATGTTATACAAGCGATCTTAATCCAAGACTTCATCGTATTAACTATTAAAAAATTTAGATGTTAGCTATATTTCTGAAGTATACAATGTGACCATTCCATGTGTTCTATTTTCACTTGATATAATTAATTTGGTAATATTCTTAGGCGTAAATCGATATATAGAAATAGTTGGACCAGGATTATTAGATTTAAAGTGAATAACTTCTTCATTATCAATAAAACCTTGAATATAGCTTTCACTTCCTTCAAAAAATTGAAAATGAGCTGACACTGATATAATCTCGCCAGTGTTCTCAAATAAAATTATTGAATTTCTATATGTATCAAAATTAATAAGTTTCATTTTTGACATAATTAGGATGCTCCCTTCTATGAAAGCATGATGATTAAAGCATACTACCATTTAAAGCAATTCTTTTATTACCATGTGTAAGTTCTAATGTTTTATTGAGAAAATACAAGCCATCTTGCTGATGTGAAATCATAATTAATATATTACAAAGATTGTAATTTTGAAGTATCTCATACATAAGATTTCTTGTATCAATATGTAAATTAGATGCTGCTTCATCTAATATTATTATATCCCTTTTTGTGAGGATAGCCCTTAAAAAGGCTATGAATTGTGCTTGACCTCCTGAAACACTGGAACCATCTTGTACAATTATAGTATCTAATCCATTCTCAAATCTGTTGAGATGTGATGTTAAATGATACCTTTTCATTAACTTAACTACATCTTCTTTTGTTTTATTTGTTTGTCCATATAATATATTATCTAATATAGTTCCTTTAAACAAAAATATATTTTGTGAAACTATACCTATTCTATCTCTAACACTTTCTTTATGTATTAAGTTATAGTCAATATTATTTATCAATATCTTTCCACTTTCAGGTTGATATAAACCTGTTAATAATTTTATAAAGGTAGATTTTCCTGATCCATTTATACCATCAATTAATAACTTGTCACCCTTTTCAATTTGCACGTTTAAATGATCAAATATCAAATCACTATTTCCATTATATTTAAAACAAACATCTTTAAATTCTATTGAATTAATTGGTTCTTTCATTATATTTGTACCTAGTGTATTTTCAACATCTAAATTGAAGAACTCCTTAATTCTCTTAATACTAATACACACGGGTTTTAGAGTTATATCTAAGCTGCCTAAAGCTTGGGTAGTCGCAAGGAGTTTAGCCATATAAATTGAAAATGAAGTATACACCCCTATAGTAAGCTGGTTTTGTAAAATTAAAATACCTGATACCAGTAATACTATTACTGTAACAAAGTTATTTGTTACTATTAAATTTTGCATAAAGAAAATAAAATGTAAACTTTGTTTTAGCGCACTTTTAATTACATTATTTAATTTACTCTTAATCTTATTGGTTTGTATATTTTTACCGTTTAATAATTTTATATCCTCTATTCCATTTAAGGTTTCATACATTTCTGCGTTTAATACTGCCGATGACTCGTATACGTTTGTGGTACTTTTTGATATCATTTTAGAAGAATGTTTGGATATTATAAAATATATTGGGATAATAATTACTATGATACCTGTAAGTTTAACACTTAAATTAAACATTATAAATAAAGCAAAGAAAAAATCGAATATACCTGAAAAAACCCTTAATAAATTTGGAGAAAATAATGCACTTACATTACCAGATTCAGCAATTCTGCTAAGAATGTAACCTTTCTCCTTCTGATTAATATAAGAAAGAGGCGCATCTATAATATTACTTATCATAGATAATCGAATTTCATTAACTACATTTTGTTGTACACGAGTAAATAAATACTCGTAACCTATCGATATTAAATAGTTAATACAATAAATTAATAAGAGTATAAGAGTTGTTTTTAATAATTGATCGTAGCTTTTGTTTAATAGTATAACTTTATCAATAATGTAGCCAATAATATATGGTATCGGTGCGATAATCAAAGAAGCTATAACCATCCCAATTAAACCAAAAGCTAACAAAGTTTTTGTATTTTTCAAATACGGATATAAAAATAATAACTCTTTATAAGAAATTTGAATTTCATCTTGTTTATTTATCTTCTTATTCACCCTCTTTCTCCTCCTTTGTCTATTTATTATATTAATTTACGAATCAATATAATGAGGTTTATATAATTCCATAGATATCTTGAGACCTTATCCCGACGCATTATCTATGGAATTATATTGGTTTATCCTCAGAAACTTAACAATATTCATCTCATCCAATCATACTAATTTTGCCCTACCATTAATGGCTCCTTAATTATTTCAGGGACATGATTTTTAAACCATTTACATTTATCGCCAATTTCTTGTGCTTTTATAAAGCTTCTTAAGAAGCATGTACTACAAAAACGTTTATTTTCACACTCTTTACATTCCTCAGAGTCCATTTGAGGTGCTTGTAAGTTAAAAAATGCATTAATGTATTTGAATTTTTCATCATAAATATCTTTAATATTCTGTTCAAAAACATTACCTATACTGTTTTTCAAATCATCTAAACTATGCATAGTACACATTTTAATTTCACCATCAGGCGCAATCACAATATGTGATGTTATTGCACCACAATTCCTAATCTCAGCGCGCGCACCTTCATATAATGAAACAAATTTAGGATATTTTTTATTTATTTTCAACAATGCTTCACCATATGTTTTAACATCCTCTTCATTTAAATAAAGATCACTACATCCTAAGGCTCTTCCCATGGGTATTACTGGAGATACCCCAATACTATCAATCCCTAAATTATGTACCCATTCAGCTATATCTTCTACCTCGTGCACATTCAAATGTGTAACTATTGTGGCGATCCGCAAACGAACATCATTTTCGGCTAATTTCATTATGTTATTTTTAATTTTATGAAGTGTATTAGGAACTTTAAAGAACCAAGTCAAATAATTATCATCTAAGCTATGCATATCAATTTGCACAAATGTTTTCGACTTATTTTTTATTATTATGTCCATAACTTTATCAGAAAGAGCTATACCATTGGTCAACAGTGTTATTTGAGAAAAATCCAAGTTAAGTGCATATAACAATATCTCTTTTAGATTTGGATGTACTGTTATATCACCGCCCGTAAGTTCAATTAATTTCACTCCTATATTATTTAAGTCATCTAATAAGGATTTTATTTGATCTAAGCTCATTACTTTTGGCTTTACTGCTCCAAAATCTCCATAGCAATGACGACATCTTACATTACATCTGTTTGTGATTTCAATTGAAGCCACTTTTGGATATATAGTCTGTTCTTCAATTAAATTAACTGGTACATTTATAGGTTCTTCTTGCGTACCAATGTTCATATTGTAAACTTTGGATACATTATTTAAAAATGCATTTAATTTCTTTTCAATACTTATTGGATCTTCACTGTATTTTAAAGACAAGAAAGATACAACTTGTCCATATGTTTTAGTACCATCAATTAACTCAATAATTTCAGTGGCGGTTTTATTTATCGTAAATGTATTTTCGTTTTTGAGTGTGGGAGCGCTTTCGTTTGGGTTTTTATGAACTACCAACATAGATTCATAATTTGATGTGAATTTTCTTATTTCTAGCTTTTCTTTCCAAAATAAATAGCCATTCACTTTAATCATCTCCTATAAAATTTAAATTTGTTTTTAGTTTATGTATTACAAAAATCCCATACTCGTTTTCGATAAATTTATAGGACTTATTCTTAACATAACTGTTTGTCATTAGAATAAGTCCTAATTTAATTTCACCATAAACACTCTCACATTTTTAAATTTTAACTTGCAGTACTAGCTCCGGTTGCCGCAGTAACTAGATTTAATAACTCTACAGAACATGCTGCACATACTAAGCAACTCCAACAAGTCCAATCCCTTGGTTGTACTACTGGTGTTTCCATTTAGAACATCTCCTTTTTGGTTATTTATTTTTCTTCTAGAAAATTCATTTGACCAAAAGTGCTCATTCTCTTAGTGCCTTTAACCAAAAAACTTCTAAAAGGATATTAGCTTGCAGTACTAGCCCCTGTTGCCGCAGTAACTAAATTTAATAATTCCACAGAACATGCTGCACATACTAAGCAACTCCAACAAGTCCAATCCCTTGGTTGTACTACTGGTGTTTCCATTTAGAACATCTCCTTTTTGATTATTTATTTTTCTCCTAGAAAGTCTAATTTGACCAAAAGTGCTCATTCTCTTAGTGCTTTTAACCAAAAAACTTCTGAAAGGATATTAGCTTGCAGTACTAGCCCCTGTTGCCGCAGTAACTAAATTTAATAATTCCACAGAACATGCTGCACATACTAAACAACTCCAACAAGTCCAGTCCCTTGGTTGTACTACTGGTGTTTCCATTTGACCTACCCCCTTTTCTGTATTGTGTGGTGCGACTAAAGTATAACTCCCTATGTTTTCTAAAAACAATCAAAAAATTTCAAACATTTTGTGTGTGTTTCTTTAATATTTTGTGACATATATTTACAAAACTTTCTTTTTGGTTTATTTAAAATAACAAATATCTTTATTAACTGATACTAAAAATTTTATTTATGAAAAGTTATTTAATCGCAGTATATCTTGTTAAACTGCTTTTTATAATTTATAATGTTAACTGTGTATGGTGTGTATGGTGTGTATGGTGTGCATTACATAACATAACACTCATCGATAGAGAGGTTGTTTAATGAAAATAGTCTTAAGTAATGTATCAAGTCTGCCTTTATATCAACAGATAAAGGAGCAAATTAAGGAATCCATATTTAACAATGAATTAAAAGAGGGTGAACAATTACCATCAATCCGCTCACTTGCTAACGACTTACATGTAAGTGTACTTACTACAAAAAGAGTTTATGCAGAATTAGAAACAGAAGGCTTTATTATTACAAAGGTTGGAAAAGGGACCTATGTAGCTCCTACAAATTTAGAGTTGTTAATGGAGTCCAAACGCCGGATGGTAGAAGTTAAACTTACTGAAGTTTGTCAAATGGCTCGTAGTATAGGTATTCATGCAGATGATCTCCATTCAATTTTAGATTTAATTTTAGAGGAGGAGAATGAAAAATGAATGTTGTGTTAGAAGTAAATAATTTAAATAAATCTTACGGAAATTTTTCGTTAAAAGATGTTACCTTTTCACTTAATACAGACTGTATAACAGGATTTATCGGTACAAATGGTTCTGGAAAGACCACTACAATTAAAGCGATTTTGGGTCTTATTTTAAAAGATTCTGGGAAAATTAATTTTCTAGGAAAAGATATGGATAAGCATGAAAGAAAGTCTAAAAACAAAATTGGTATTGTGCTAGACGAGGGCTATTTTTATGATGAATTAACAGTAAAGGAAATGAAAAATGTTATTGCTCCATCCTACACTGAATGGGATGAAACAGTTTTCCAAAATTATATTAAAAAGTTTAACTTAAATCTAGAACAAAAAATCTCTACTCTATCCAAAGGAATGCGAATGAAATTTGCAGTTGCATTAGCCCTATCCCATCATGCAGATCTATTACTAATGGATGAACCAACAAGTGGCTTGGATCCATTAGTACGGAGTGAATTAATGGATATTCTCCTTGATTTCATGAAAGAGCCGGGGAAAAGCGTATTTTTTTCCACTCATATTACATCTGATTTAGATAAAATTGCTGATATGATTATTTTAATTGATGATGGAAAAGTTTTAGTAAATGATGAAAAAGATGTTTTAATAGATACACATGCATTGGTAAAGGGCGACAACCGCTTAATTAATAAACAAACAAGACCTCTTTTTTTAAATTTACATCAAACTCACTATGGATTTGAAGGGATTACTAATAAAAAAGATGATGTACGTCGACTCATGCCTGATGTATTAATAGAAAGACCAACTATTGAGGAGATTATGCTTTCATATATTGGGGGGAACATCCATGTTAATTAACCTAGTGATGAAAGACTTTTTGTTAGTCAAAAAATATTTTCTAATCTTACTCGTTTTTGCTGCTATAGCTCCTATTTATCTTTCTTCACAATTACAATTAAACGATGGCGGTCTTGTTAGCTTTCTTTTAACCGTTATTTTGATGGAATATATTTTGTTCGGAACGGTATCCAAATTTGAGGATCAGTACAAGGGAGCGGCTTTACTTTGTGCTACCCCATACACACGAAGCGCATTTGTAAAAGCGAAGTACCTTTTTCTTTTTATAATTTTTATTTGTGCAGCTATTATCCGTATAATCATTTCAGTTGTCGCACCATCGGGTATAGAAAGCCTGAGCGCTAGCGCTCTTGGAATAACTTTTTTAACTCTAAGTATTTTATTTGGTGTACTACTTCCTGTTCAGTTTAAATTTGGTTATGACAAAACCAAAATCATATCACTTTTAACTGCTTTTTTAATACCTTTTGTTGCTCCTACTCTTATAAGGGGACTACAATCAAGTGATATTGATTTCAAAAGTATTTTTCCATTCTCACCAACTGTCCTAACATGGATGCCTTGTTTCATCTCAATTATTATTGGTTTTATATCAATGATAATATCTCTGAAAGTATATGCAAAAAAAGATTTATAATTTAAATTTGAAATCATAGGAATGAGTAATTAAATACTTTATATATTTAATTACTCATTCCCTTTTATTTAATTCTCTTCTCTAATGAACTTATTCCTAAAATACATTTTATCGATATCAAAGTGAATAAATTTTTCAAATCACTAATTCCCTTAACATCTCTTTTCATTAACGATTTAGTAAACTAAGGATTATACATAATATATCAAGAGGTGATTTTATGAAAAAAATAATTAAATTCCTTTTGTTAATTAACTTGATTTCCGGAACTTTCATACCTATTACTACAGTTCATGCTGAAAATAAATCACAATATTATACTATAATGTTGAAGAATTATGAAAATAACCAAAAACTAGCTAGTAAGTTTCAAAAATATGATATGCAAGTAGTCTATAGTGTCCCAGAGATTGGTGTTATACAAGTGAAAGCTACCGAAAAAGCAATGAATATTGTTCATTCGGATCCTAATATAGATTCATATAATAAGTCATTACAATCGTTTAATTCAAGAGAAGTAGCAACCAATGTCTCTTCCCCCCTACCCTTAAATGAAATATGGGAGAATCAATGGGATATGCAACAAGTAACCCATAATGGTGATAGCTATAGACTATATTCAGGAACTAAAAATGTAACTGTTGGTATCATTGATTCAGGCATTGATATAAATCATCCTGATTTAAAAGATAACATTTCACCTGGATCTAAAAATTTAGTACCTAAAGGTGGATTTAGAGAGCAAGAATCTCAAGAAACAGGTGAATTAAATCGCCTAATAGATCTAAGAGGACATGGAACTTTTACTGCTGGACAGGTTGCAGCTAATGGTTTTATGAAAGGGGTTGCTCCTGGTATTGGAATTAAAATGTATAGAGTGTTTGGTAATGGAGCAGGTGAGGCTATTTGGGTTATTAAAGCCATAGTTGAAGCTGCGAAAGATAATGTTGATGTTATCAATTTAAGTTTAGGCGAATACCTCATCAATGGTATAGTATCTTCTTCAGACGGTGAATCTAGTGAGGAATTATCCGAAATTAAAGCTTATAGAAAAGCCATTAAATATGCTAAATCAAAGGGAAGTATTATAGTTGCTGCGGCTGGTAATGATGCTCTTGATGTTACTAACAAGCAGGAAATGAATGATTTTTTTAGAAAAAAAAATGAAAATACTGGGATAACATTTACTGGAGAAGTATTAGATGTTCCTGCTGAGTTGCCAAATATAGTAACAGTTTCATCTGTTGGTCCCTCTAAATTACTCTCCTTATTTTCAAATTATGGTGAAAGTTTTATAGATATTGCTGCACCTGGAGGAGATAATAGATTATTTCAGCAATATGGTTTAGAACAGTGGGTAAAAAATAAGTTAATGTTAAAAGAACTAATATTAACTACCGCCCCTGGTGGTGGCTATGCTCTCTCTATAGGGGTTTCACTTGCCGCTCCAAAAGTGTCAGGTGCTTTAGCATTAATTATTGATAAAAATAATTTTAAAAAAAATCCAGATAAGGCCGTGAGATATCTTTATAAAAATGGAGTTAGCAATGATACCCCTACTAATAAAAGTTTTTTTGGTAATGGTTTGCTTGATGTCTATAAAGCGATTTCCCAATAAAATATATACACTTCAATTTGGTTTTAAACTAACAATTGATAGTGATTTTTTGATGGAACCTTTATTTAAAGCAAGTCTAATTGCCTTAAATAAAGGTTTTTTATTATATTGAATTAAATTTTTCCATATCCATCTATTAGATTCCCTATTTAGTCATTCTTGGATCTCACTTTTACTAATAACCTTAACAAGTGGTTATTTGCATAATTAGACTATTGTATCCAAAATTAAAAAACACTATTCTTCCTTTACATTTCCACAGAGAGAAAGGCGTTTTTCCCTCAGATATTTCTCTAAACTTTTGAGAGAGATATTAATGGAAGATTGTTATTCCCTATGTTCCTCTACCACCTTATAGTAATCAATTTTTTCTTCAATAAACAATATACTACTCGGAGTATACCGAGTGTATTTTTGTAAATACTAAGATTGTTAAATGTTAAATCGAGGAGGGTTTGTATGCAAGATCGTAAAAAAGCTATAAAAAGTCCTGGTTCTGTTATGAAACCAGATTTTGCTGAAACAGATGCACAAAAAGTGAAACAAGAAATTCAAAATGATGTAAGAGCAGGACAAGGAGCAATGACTTCCCGAAAGGCAGGGGCAATGCGAGATTAAGAAAACACTCCTTATTGGTTTTTTCTTCTCTAGAACTTTAACCAGTAAGGAGTTATTCCCGAACTATTTTAGCTTTTTACGTTTTTCCTTTAGAAACATAATGCGTTTCGTATGTAAATCATAGGTTAATCTTACATCGAATTTCTCTCCATTAAATCTATTTTTTTAAACTAAGATTACTTTCTTTCAGATAATGTATTGCATCTTTGTTCACCGATCTTAAATCTATACCTTGTTTCTCTGCTGCAAATGAACATCCACAATAACACTGACGGAAAACATCATATTCATTACACATTTCAATTGAACGTTGATATCCATTACTTTTTTTGAAATCACTTGGTAAATAACGCGGATCATAATTTTTTTGCACACCGATTCCAAGTTCATTTATTAATTGACTATTTTTATTTTTAGAAAGAGTAATGGCACTCCCAAAGTAATCAAAACCTTTTTCTTGTGCTACCTCAGCTGAACGATCCAATCTCATATCAAAACAAGCTGAACAACGAAGCCCGCCTTCTGGCTCTTCTGCCAAACCTTCTTCTTTTACCATTTTAAAAAATACATTTGAACGGTAGTCATCCTCAAGAAATCCTACTGTGTGCCCAGTACGATCATTGAACTTTTCTACAAAGATCTTTTGTTCATTAGAGCGTCGCATGTACTCACTTTTCGGATGGATATTCGAATTCGAGAAAAAAATCGTAATATCTGCATGTTCTGCAAGAAATTCCAATGAAGCAGTACTACAAGGAGCACAGCATGAATGAAGTAACACCTTTGGTCTTTCGTTCCTTGCTTCCCAATCATTAATCATTTTTCTTAATACTTTATCATAATTTATTTTCTGATTCTTCATTTTCTTTAAATACGTTTCTACATCTAACACTTCTTTCACAACTAAACCTCCTGTTTATTTTTATTTATTTTATCACTTAAATTCATTAATAAAATATAGCAATGTATGTATTTATCGATCGTAAAACGGTTCTTATGACCTTTGATGATGGCTAAAATACTATATGTATTCTATTACCTCTATTTCTAAAATAAATCCTTAATCCTTCTTTTTCATCACAAAATCTTTTGGGTTACCTTTTAACTGGTAATACTTCACGTTAAGACGAATAACTACTACGATGATTACCAAAAATCCTATTATATATAACATTGTTCCTTTCTCCGTTTCTTATTGTTTAGCGAACTTATTCTGTAAATACTTCACATGTTTATTTTCAGTATCCTTATCAGTAATATTTGCTTGCAAAATAGTCTGGTAAATATGCTCGACCTCGTCTTTTGTTAATTTCACATCAATATAGGATTCGATACATTTTTTTAGATCGTTATAATATAGGACATGTTTATCTTTAGAATGAACATTTACTCTTTTTAGGCTGCATTTTGGATGAAACGCTGCAATAGAAATACACGGCAGCTGTTGTTCCATCACCCATTCAATTGTTTTCATGTGCTTATAATTTTGTCTAAATGGATTCTGAAAAGAGTGTTTCTTTCTAAAAATACCTTGTGTCCATCTTGCTGCCTTCTCACTTCCATAAATCCAACCCTCGTAGTTCTTCGTCTCTATAACAAATATACCTGTTTCTGCAATAACAATATGGTCAATTTGAGTTGTATCACCATACTCTGTATGAACCGCCACATCATGTAACACCCAATACCTTTCGTGATCTAATTTTCTTAATATACGTTTTACCATCTTTTCTCCAGCTCTTCCTTTCCATTTTGGAGCATGTTTTTTTACCATAATGTTTATCGGTATCAGAAGCACAATTAGAATTAATTCGAATATTAATACTTTCATAATTTAAGTCCCCTTTTCACATTCTTGTGTTTCTACGCATTAAACGATATACATGGGTTTCTAATCCTAAAATATAATATGAGATACATAAACCTTTTATCACCATCTCTATGAATCCTAATGCTAATGAAACAATGAGTCCGCCCCGAAATTGAAACGGTCTTGTCACCCTCCGATTCACTGGTTTTTCAATCACTCCAAAATTAGCCCAGGTTGGCAAACGCTTTTCTACATTCTTTATAGTGCCCATTAATCCATATTTCAATGACAAAATGAAACATCCAATTAGTAAATATACAATAGAAGAAAAATAGATAGATAATCCCATAACAATAATTGTGAGCAGCCAACCTATCAAGATAGAATTACGTAAAGCGGTATATTCTCGATTTCTTTTCAAAACAAGCACTCCTATCAAAATAAATTAAGTTATTATTAAATACGAGGTATGAATTTCTAATTTAAATATTATTTTAGTTTCTATCTTCCTCGTCTGTTTTGCAGGCATACCAGCTCTACTACAAGTTCTGTTCATTCTACAAATGGAAATCCTTTACAACAAAAAAACGATTAAAAATCGAACGAATTATCCCCTATATCAGAGGAGATATTTGCAGAATACGAAAGGAAAAATCAGATGGGTAGATAAAAGGTACTGAATGAACATTCAGTACCTTTTGCATCTATATATATTTCTTTACATATTCGCAAATAACCATGGAGCCAGTACGGCTAACATACATAGTAAACAAGATCCCGTTATAACGCGATTAGACCAACGATAATACTCAGGTTGTTTTGTACTCTCATGAATTCTTCGTAAACGAATTCCTGCAATTAACATAAAGGGTGTAAAAATAAGTGCTGTTGCTTTAAACAGGTCTAAAAAATCCGTAAAAATGTTCATAAACGAAAATACATCCGAACTAAATAAGAAATATACACTTAATCTCATTGCCATCATACTAACGAACGAGAAAATCATACTCCCTGTTGCCCATTTCATCCATTGACCATTCTTTGTAATTAACGCCATAACCATGACAATAACACCTAATATGAAAGAGATAGAAAAGATATTTACCCCTACTTTAAAAGCTGGTGCATACATACCCTCAACTTTTTGTATAATTGATGACCCAAATGAATCGTCTTTCTCTGTCGTTTTTGTTCGATTGTTTAATCCTTCGTTAAAAGATGAAGAAACATCATTTCCTTTCAATTCATTAAAATCCACTTTTACAGATGCATGAGCTGTATGTAAAGGTATGAGTACTAGGATCATAAAAACAAATGTACATAAAACTCCAATCATCTCTTTTTCTCGCTTCACAACACATCACCCGCTAATTTTGGCTTAATGCTCTTTAATTTGATTTCATTTCCTTCTGCAACATAACGGAGATCTGCGGAATAATAGATATTGGCTTTTGTATATGCCCCCATAATCGCATTTGCAATTTCTTCTTTTTCTACTGCTACATATGTTTCATTTTCATTATAAAACTCTATTTCAATTCGATTAATATTATTATTTAATACTGTTATATGTAACTCTTTTAAGCTATTCAAACGATTTCCTAAACCACACACTAGCTTAAATACCTTACTCGCAAGTGTAGGTGGCTTAACATACGTCGTATTAAAATGAATCGTTTCATCATCTATAACACCATCTTCCTCGACTGCGCATGTCATAATGAAAGAATGATTTTGTTTTTCAATTTCTTGTAGACTTAACTTGCGATCAATGACATATTTCAGACTTGTTGATAGATTTTCTATATATTCATCCAGTTCAGTATTTGAAATTTTAACCTCTGAAAATTCTGGGAAAATCATGTAAGCGTGCATATTAGAACTACTTTTACTTACACGTAATACCTGTACCTGTTTCTTTTCATAGCGCACCGTTTGTTCCAATTTTTTTACTACATTGTTGCTTATATGATCTATTATCATATTTCATCAGCCTCCAGTAATTTTAATAAAATAATTTTTACAATCTCATGTATATAAAGCATTGCAATATTTTGCTGAGGTCTCGAAACTCATATTTTATGACTAATAATCACTTTAATCTTAAAACATCTTAATATTACAATGACGTACAGTGTTTCATTATAGTCGAATATTCTTATATGGTGAATCGTTCTGTTTCACTCATTTGCATAAAAATAAACAATCATGACTTTACAGTCCCACCCATATATGAAAAGAGGTGGGACTATTTATTTTCCAAGCTTTCCATACTGGTTATATAGATGGATACTTTAGTACGTGGCT
>NZ_JAKUFX010000134.1:0-15293 GCF_022663635.1 Bacillus cereus group sp. BfR-BA-01356
GGTCGGCAACACTCTATCTACAAATTTAAGTATCTCATAAAAATAGATACTCTTGGGTTTATAGGTACATCCCGTCCCTAAAAAACCTAACTTAATCATACGAGGAGGTGTGAAATGGGGATAATTGATTGGTTTAAAGGGTTTCTGAGTGGTAAAAACCTTAGAACTGTAGATGGTTGTGATTATGAATTAAAAGTAGATTATTTTTATAAGAAGTTAGCAGTGGAAAGTTGTATTGATTTAATTGCAAATGCACTTACGATGTGTGAAATACAAACGTTTGACAAGGGAAAAGAAATTCGTGGAGAAAATTACTATCTACTAAATGTCCAACCGAATCAAAATCAAAATGCTTCTGCATTCATGCATAGTCTTGTGCACCATTTAATTGATGACAATGAGTGTTTGGTTATTATGTCAAATGACCAATTGTATATTGCTGATGAATTCACAGTAGATCGTTATGCATTTAAGGAGAATGAATATAAGAATGTTGTTATCGGTGATTTAAGTTTGAGGCGAGAATATAAAGAATCTGAGGTTCTCTATTTTGAATTAAATGATGAAAACATTATGCAGGTAATTGATGGGATGTATGAAAGTTTAGGGAAATTATTAATATCATCTATTAATTATTACAAACGAAAGAACAGTAAGCGGTTTTTGCTAAAGGGAAACTTTTTTAGAGCACAAGATGACGAAACACAAAAGAAAGTAGATGAGTTATTTGATAATCAACTTAAAAATTGGCTAGATCCAAATAAAGAAACATCTACTTTTCAATTACAGGATGGCTATAGTCTTGAGGATTTAAGTGATGGGCAGAAAGGTACATCGAGTAACGGAACAAGTAGAGATATAGCAGCCTTAATTAATGATATTTTCAATTATGTTGCGACAGCCTTTCATGTTCCAGTAGGTATTTTGAAGGGTGACGTTGCAGATATTGAAAAACAAATGGATTCTTTTTTAGCTTTTTGTATTAATCCCATTGCGAAACTAATTCAAGATGAATTTAATCGTAAGATGTACAAGAAAAAGGATTTCTTGAAACGGTCCTATTTAAAGATTGATACAACGAAAATTAAAGTTGTTGATATTACGAAACTAGCGACAGCATTAGACAAGCTCTTTGCAATAGGTGGCTTATCTATCAATGATATCTTAACTATTCTAGGTAGAGAGCCAATTGAAGAAGAATGGGCAAATAAACGCTTTGTTACAAAGAATTATCAAGAAGCTGATTCTTTGGAGGGAGGTGAAAAGAATGAGACGTTATAAAAATGAACAGTATAATCATCTAGCTAATGTCCAACATGCATTTAAAGCAGAAACAAAAGCTGATTCGCTGGACATAACGATTTATGGTGATATTGGTGAATCATGGTGGAGTGATTCTACATCCGCAGTTGATATTGAAAGAACATTGAAAGCTACTTCAGCAAATGTTATTAATATCAATCTGAATAGTCCTGGTGGGGATGTATTTGATGGGATTGCGATTTATAATCAACTTAAAAACCATCCGGCAAAAATCATCATTAACGTAGATGGACTGGCAGCAAGCGCCGCATCTATTATTGCGATGGCAGCAGACGAATTAATTATGAATACAGGTTCTATGTTAATGATTCATGAAGCTTCTACATGGACGTGGGGGACAAAATTAGATATTCGTAAGACATTGAATGCTCTTGAGGGAATTGACAAATCTCTTGCGGATATTTATATGACCCGTTATCAAGGGGAACGCTCAGAAATTGAGACAATGATTGCGAATGAAACATGGTTTACCGCCAATGAGGCAGTAGAGATTGGATTGGCTCATAAAGTAAATGAACATATAGAAGATGACGATGTGGTAGATCCAGAGGAATTTAAAAATAATGTACTTCAGAAATTCCGAAATAAAAATAAACAGCAGAATGAACCCGTAGCAGCAGGTTCAACTGAAAATATACTTAACAAATTTAAGCGCGCGTAAAGCAGTGCTTTTTTTATTGTCTTAAAAACAGGAGGGAATAAGATGACTATTAAAAATTTAGATCGTCCGGTAATCGAAAATAAAGATCAACAAATTAATAATGTAAAAGAGGCGCTTGAAACAGGTGATGCACAAGCGGTAGCGGCACGTATTGTTGCAAACATGGAGAACAATATGCAGCATTTTCAGGATATGATGAACGATGTAATTAATGAAGCACAACAAGCCAAAAATGAAAATTGGGATGCTCAAGTGTTGGCCTCTCGCGGTGTGCGTGTTTTAACAAATGAAGAAAAGAAATTTTATAATGCAGCAATTGAAGTTAAATCATTTAGCGAAACACATCAATTGATGCCGCCCACTGTTTTCGAACGAGTTTTTGAAGATTTAGAAAAGGAACATCCATTACTTTCTCTTGTTAATTTCCAAACCGTAGGAGCAAAGACACAATGGGTTGTTAGAAAAGAGGGCACTACGACAGCGTTTTGGGGTGATGTATGTGACTCAATTAGAGAAATGATTGACGAAGGTTTTGAAACAATTGAAGAAGGAATGTATAAACTTAGCGGGTTTTTAGTTGTATGTAAAGCTATGTTTGAACTAGGTCCTGAGTGGTTAGATAAGTATGTGCGTGCATTTATGAAAGAAGTTGTAGCAGAAGAATTAGAAAAAGTTATTGTTATGGGGACAGGGAAAAAACAACCAATTGGTATGATCAAAGATTTAAAAGGATCAGTAACAGATGGTATTTATCCAGATAAAAAGAAAGTTGTTTTAGAAGATTTTACTCCTGTAACAATCGGTAAAAAAATCTTAGCTCCTACTACTAAAGGAGGAACGAAACGCTATACAGGGGTAACGCTTATTGTGAATCCTTTGGATTATGCAACAAAATTTTTCCCGATTGGTGCAAAACGTAAAGATGATGGTACTTGGACATATGATAATTTTGGAGTGCCAGGTTTAACTATGGTCCAGTCGCCAGCCGTCCCATTAAATACAATGATCTCTGGTAAACCGAAAGATTACTTTATGGGAGTTGCTTCAGAACAACGTTTAGAGTCAGACGATACAATCCGTTTAATTGAAGATCAACGTTTATATCTCGTTCGTCAACTTGCAAATGGTCGTCCGTTAGATCCGGATTCGTTCACTGTATTTGACATTACAGCGCTAGAAGCGAAAGAAGGAACTACAACGCCCTAATCCATCCTCTCCTGTTGAAGAGAGGAATTATTCAGCATTAACCAAGGTAGAGATTCAGTCTTTATTAGAGCAAAGTGGTATTGAATATAAGTCTAATGCAACAAAGGCTGAACTTATCACTTTATTAGAAGGTGATGTGAATGGATGAGCTTTTGAATGAACTAAAAGATGTTCTTAAAATCACCTGGAATGAAGAGGATGCTAGTTTAATAAAACTTTTAGAAAAAGGAGAGGCGTATTTGTTGGGTTTAACAAATGCGTCTTTTGATTTTTCAAAGGAGATAACGCCGAAAGATTTGCTGTTAGAACGGTGTCGATATGTTTATAACAATGCAGGTGATGAGTTTGAAAAAAATTATAAAAATGAGTTATCCAGACTTATTTTAGATGTAGCTTTAGGAAAAGTTGGTGTAATCAATGGCTCTAAAAGCGTATAGAGAAACTTTGAATGATGGATTTCTACAATACGGATATAAAAAAACAGAGCGTTCAGAAGAAGGGAAGAGAATAGGTGAGAAGTTTCAAGAAGAAGGAAAGCTTGCTTATAAAGTGATGTCTTTGCGGGATAGTGATTACAAAATGGTGGGCGTTTTAACAACGGGATTAGATTTAAAAGTTAAAACACTATATCCACCTTCATTTAGAAAAATAAATAAAAATAAACTTAAGGTATTAATGGGTGGAATCGAGTACGACGTGATTAAAGCGGATCATGATTCTAACAAACAATATCTTTTCTTTTATTTGCAGCAGGCGGTGAAATCTCGTGAATGAAAAATCTAAAAAGCTTATGAAGGAGCAAAGAAAGGGCATTAAAAAAGCTCTTGAAGATGGATTTAGGCTTTTAGTAGTTGAAGATGAACTAGCAGAAGATGAGGAATCGCAGTTAACAGAAGATGGATACAATTGTTTTATCTTGGAATATGGTGAGTTTCAGCCATCTTCAAATGATCGTACAATTTCTCAAAATATATATGTTAGTTATTTATCGGAAAATCAATCGAATTTAGATGAGCAGGTCATTGATATTATTTCGTGGGTTGGCAAGGTGAAAATGGTATCCTTTGTAGTTTCTAAAAGCGATCGCCTTCAAGTGAAAGATACAGATCGTTTTATTGACCGTGTTGTTTTTACGTTTAAGAGGGTGATTCCAATTGAGTGCATTTGAGCTTGATTATGAAGCGATAGAAAAGCTTGAAGAAAAAATGCGGTTATTACCAAATAAGATGGAACCTACAATCAATACCATCCTCCACACGGACGGTATACGAATTGCAATAGAAGAGATTACAAAGCTTATTCCAGTATCTCGTTCTAAATGGAGTGTTCGAAATAAGACACATGCCAAAGATAGCAACTGGTCAAAAAGTGAAAAACTGAATTTAGGTTTTAGGATATTGGCCCGTGGTGGAGCGGCTAATAAAAAAGGATCGTTTGGTTATCTAGTCTTCCCGAACGAAGGAAGAGGTTCACATAATCCCTTAGAACAACGATTTGCGGAGCGTGGGATTGTAAACGCTAGACCAAGAATTTTAGCAGAACTACACAAAGGTGTAGATAAAGTATTGGAGGAGGAATTTTAAATGGTTAAAGTAATTGAAGAATTCGATTCCGTGTCGATTGCAAATGCAAGTATTCAATTTAAAAAGAAAGGTATACAAGAGCCTGGTACAAAATTTGGGTGTGTAGGGACAATCGAAGGAGAACCAGAAATTAAAGAAATTAAAAAGTTATGTGGTGGAACAACTGTTAAAAAGAAATCCAAAACTACTGAGCTTAAGATAACTGTTTCGGCACACATCCCTGTTAAAGTAGCGAGGGATTATTTTGGTTTTGATACAACAGGGTTAAAGCCAGGTGTTTGGGCGTATGGTAGTGAATCTAAAGGATATGATTTTGTATTTACAGCCGATGTTGTAGACGAGTTTGAAGATTTAGTAAAACTTATTGCGTTCCCAAATTGCTCAAATAGTACAGGGTTTAAATTTTCAATCGCAAATGGTGAAGAGGAACTAGCGATGATGGAATTAGAATTTACAGCCCTACCAGATGATTTAAAGAATTTCTTTTATGAGGCGTTTAAGGATGAATTAGCAGATGCGACAGTCGCACAAAAATGGCATACACAATTTAATTCAGCTCTTGTTAAAGCAACAACTTCAGCTTAAGGCCCTAGTTTTATACAGGGCTTTTTCTTTTGGATATAAATAAGAGGAAAATGAAAGTGAGGAAATAGCAGATGAAAGTTCAAAAAATAACATTAAAAGAAGTGGAATTTAAAAAAGTAGATGGTGAGTATGAAAAGAGTTTTGTTAACGACCAGGACTATCCAGCATTTTTAACAAATTACGCTTTGAAAAAGGGCCAAGAAGAAGGGCTTATTACTAGTTCGATTATTGCTGATATCGTGAAATTCCAAGCATTAGATGGATTAAGAAATGAGGATAATAAAGATTTATCAGCTTTAGAACAAATCGATCAAACAAGTATTCATAAAGTGATTTATATGGCGTTTAAAGGCGCAAACCCAAAAGAGAAGTTAACATTTGATGATTTCTTACAGAAGTATCATGATTCATTAGCAGAATCTATTGAACTATATACGAAACTTGTTGTAGATGTAATCAGTCAAGATCCAAATCAATTTGCGATAGCATTCCAAAAAAGTACAAATAGCGGCGGTAATGGTGAAAAAAAGTAAAAAATCCAGACATAAAAATCGAATGTGTGGAAGATAAATACGTCTTGTATTGCCTAGTCTCTGGAATAGATCCAGAGACTTTTTGGCATGAGCCAATTTCGTCTGTTGAGCGTATCTACGCAGGGATTACAGCGTTTGAAGCATGGCGTAACAATCCCAAGTAAAGGTAGGTGAGAAAATGGCAAGAAATAATTCGGAAGTTGAAGTAATATTTAAAGCGCAAAATAAAGATTTTAATGATGCTATGAAGGGCATGAATCAGGAAACTAAAAAACTTCGTCAAGAAATGAAATTACAAGAAGAACAGATGAAGTTAAATGCTACTGATTCAGAAAAACTACAAGCAAAACTTCAAAATCTTTCTCAACAATATGCAGTTGCACAAAGGGCTACGCAAGCAACGGCTGAACATTTACAACGTGCTAAAGAATTGTACGGAGAAAATTCTACTGTTGTAGCAAAACTAGAGTCAAAATTACGAAGTCAACAAATAACAGAACAACAGTTAGCGAATAGTATTAAACAAACTTCTGAAAGCTTAAAACAGGCGAGAGATGCTGAACAGGAAAGAACAAGTGAAACAGCTAAAGCGGCTCAAAAACTAAAAGAGCTAAAAGGACAGGAAGAGCAGTTGCAATCTTCTCTTTCTAAGCTAAATGCTCAATACGAGTTACAAAAAGCAACGCTTGGTGAGAATGCTTCAGAAATAGAGAAGTTACGTTTAAAAATAGATAACCTTGGAGAGCAACATAGTGTTGCAGCTAGTAAAGTACAAAACTATCAAAAACAGTTAGATCAAGCCAAACAGCAGTATGGTGAAAATGCTAGTGAAATCCAAAGATATGAAACGCAGCTAATACAAGCTCGGACAGCAGAACAGCAGTTGCAGAATCAATTAAGTGCGACGAATAGAAGTTTGCAGGAACAAGAAAATGCAACGAAACAATTAAAGACATTCTTTGATGCGACTGAAACGAGTGTAGACCATTTTGCAAATGCATTAGGGAATAACCTTACAAACGCAATACGAAACGGTACAGCGACAGCTAGGCAGTTAGAACAAGCGATTCAAATCATCGGTCGTGAAGCATTAGGTACAGAAGCAGATATTGAGAAATTACAGCGATCTCTTCGTTCTATAGATGATGGGAACTCATTACAACAAGTTCGAAATGATTTGAGAGACCTTTCACGGGAAGCAGAGAGAGCATCGCACAGTTTCAAAGAATTAGATATCGGTTTAGAAAATATTCTAGGTGGATTAATGGCTGGTGGCGGTATTTCAGGAGCTATTGAGCAAGCGCTTGATACCTCTAAATTAAAAACAAAAATTGACGTCTCTTTTGAAGTTCCAGCATCCTCTAAAAAATCAGTAGAAGAAGCGGTTCGCGGTTTAGAAGCTTATGGTGTTGATGTGGAAGAAGCACTGGAGGGTACACGTAGACAATGGGCATTAAATCAAACTGTCAGTGATAAAGCTAATGCTTCTATTGTAAAAGGAGCAGGAGCCATTGCAAGTGCTTATGCAGGTATAGATTTTACTGAGTTAATTCAAGAAGCGAATGAAATTGGTAATGAATTAGGGATAACTAGTGATACGGCCTTAGGGTTAACGAATCGGCTGTTAAAAATCGGATTTCCTCCTGAGCAATTGGACATTATCGCTGAATATGGCGGGCAGCTAACACGAGCAGGTTACAATGCTGAAGAAGTACAAGCGATTATGGAGGCTGGTGTTGATACAGGTACCTGGAATTAGATTATAGTTCCCTTGTATGGCGACATACAATGAAAAACTCCTTTAATTCAGTGGAACTCTCAAATGAGACAATACTGAGCGAAGCCTTTTAATTAAGGAACGTGCAACGACTAGTCGAGAGACGTAGGGTGTAAGCAAATGACACTCGAAACGGGGAGCAGCTCAAGTAGTTGAAGATATAGTCTAATCTATACGGTGACGTATAGCAGTTCATAAGAACGGGCGTGACGTTGCGAATCACGTTGAATATAAATGATTGATAATCTCTTAGATGGACTGAAAGAAGGCCGTATTAAAGCGGCTGAATTTGGTCAAGGTGTCGACAAGTCTATGAAAGAAGCTCTTGAAGGCACTAAAATTTCGGCTGATCAGTTAGAAAAGTGGGGGCAATCTGTCGCTAAAGGCGGTAAAGA
This sequence comes from Bacillus cereus group sp. BfR-BA-01356, assembly GCF_022663635.1. NCBI lineage: Bacteria > Bacillati > Bacillota > Bacilli > Caryophanales > Bacillaceae > Bacillus > Bacillus cereus group sp. BfR-BA-01356. The sequence continues at coordinate 8,064 of NZ_JAKUFX010000134.1, forward strand.
AGGTTCAGCAGCTATGACAGAGATTGCTAAAGCATTGGCTAGTATTGAAGATGAAACAAAGCGAAATGAGATTGGTGTTAAGCTTTTCGGAACGATGTATGAAGATCAAGGCCAGAATATCACCAATACACTTATTGGCGCTCAAGATAAAGTTATAGATTTAAACAAGAATCAAGAACAACTAAATGAAATGATTAAGAAAATGGATGCCAGCCCAGCTGTAAAGTTTCAAAAAGCTATAAACGACTTAAAAATGGCACTTGAACCTGTTTTGGGAGTCATTGCTGATGTAATAAGTGCTTTTGCGGGCTTCGTTTCGGAACACCCAGCGTTATCAGCAGCTATAACAACAATTGTAACCGCGCTTGGGATTCTTGTTGGAGCATGTATGGCGTTAGCCCCAGTATTTGTCACCTTATCCAGTATAGCTGGTATATTGGGTGTGAGTATTGGGGCTGTTGCTGGTCCAGTTGCATTAGTAGCAGGTGGAGTGATAGCCGCAACGGCAGCTATTGCTGGATTGATTATTTGGATGCGAAATTTATGGCAAACCAATGAAGGGTTCAAAAATAGCATTACGAATGTAATTGAAAGCGTTCAAAACTTTGGACACGCATTATCTTCACTAGGTAAATATCTATTCTATACGGCTGTTGATGGAGATTATTTAAATGATTGGATTACACATTTGCCAAAAGGATTTCAAAATGCGGCTGAAATGATTGGATTGGCAGTCAGTAAGATACGCGAAGCATGCCTTCATCTTTTTGATGCAGTAAAAGCTGTTTTTTCGGGAGACTTTAGCCAGTTAGGCGAAATCTTTAAGATGATCGGTCCTAGTATAGCGGGGGCAATTATTGGGGGACTTCCAGGTGTTCTTGTATCTGTATCTCGTTATTTGCCAGCTATTGCAGAATATTTGAATGCAAACTCAGGAATTATTCTTGAAACTATTACAAATATCTTTACCAATATAGCTAATTTCGTAACAACAGTATTACCGCAATTTCTTGAAGCGGGATCACAAATGATTTCAAACCTTGTGAATGGTTTGGTTGTAGCAGCTCCAATTATGCTTGAAGCCATTGTTGGGATTATAAACACAATTTCACAGATGATTGCTACCTATCTCCCTATGATTGTTCAAATGGGAATACAAATCATTCAAACTTTAATTTCTGGAATTGTACAAGTCTTACCTACTCTGATAGAAACAGGACTTCAATTGATTCTAACTTTAATAAACGGAATTATGCAGATGCTTCCACAGTTAATCCAAATAGCTGTAACAATTATTCAAACTATTATTAACGGAATCATGTCATTTTTACCTCAGTTAATTGAAATGGGAATAAATTTATTAGTTTCATTAATTACAGGAATCACACAAGCTTTACCAATGATTGCTTTAGCGATTATTACAGTCATTACAACTTTAATTGAAGCCATTACAGCGAATTTACCTATGATTATTGAAGCTGGTGTTAAGGTTTTAACTAGCTTAATAGACGGAATCATTAAAATGCTACCGCAACTTATTGATTTAGCGATAAATCTTATCATCAAAGTGGCGGATACTTTATTAACAAACTTACCTAAAATAATTGAATCCGGTGTAAAGATTTTAATGGCCATTATTGATGGGATTGTAAAAGTGTTACCACAACTTATTAATGCAGCATTAGATTTAATTGTCAAAATAGCATCCACATTAATTGCAAACTTGCCGAAGATACTTGAAGCTGGAGTGAAAATTTTACTTATGTTGATTGCTGGGATTGTAAAGGTGATACCGGAATTAATTGCAGCAGCATTAAAGCTAATTGTTACTTTAGCAGGAGAGTTAATTAAGAATCTACCTAAAATCCTTGAAGCTGGTGTTCAACTGATCTGGGCTTTAATAAAAGGTATTGTGAGTATGGTAGGAAAATTAGGTTCTACAATCGTGACAGATATTGTACCGAAGATTGTTGATACATTAAAGAAGATTGATTTATTCAAGATAGGTAAAGATATTATAAGTGGATTGATAGACGGTCTAGGTAGTATGGCTGGTAAAGTGTTAAGTAAGGTGAAATCTATTGGTAACGATATTCTTGATGGTTTTACTTCCTTCTTCGACATCCATAGCCCTTCTCGAAAAATGCGAGATCAGGTTGGTAAACAAGTTGGTGCTGGGCTTGCTGTTGGTATGGAACAATCAATGTCGACAGTTCTTGCGGCAGCTAAAAACTTAGCAAATTCAGTGTATACGGTATTAGAAACAACGTTAAATACTTTCAATAGCTCCACTTTAAACGACATGAATAATAACAATCCTCTTCGGAGCTATTTTGAGGCAATATTGGAAGATGGTGACTATCTTAATGATTGGATTACCCATTTACCCGTAGACATGAGGGATGCACTTAAACAAGTTGGTAAAGAGCTTGAAGGTTATGATGTTAATAGTGGTATGAGCGAAAACAATCCTGTTGCTCGTTATATTCGTAGTGTATTAGAGAGTGGAGATCCTTTTCAAAAGATATTAGAAGAGGAATTTGTAGAATCTGGAAAGTGGTTGGAGATAGGTAAGAAAGTAGCTGGTTTCAGAGAACAGATTTTTAAAGATTTTTATAATGCTCCAAACCAAAAGTCAACCAAAGGTAATGTATTACAATCCGCTCTTAATAACATTTCAAACATGGTTGATGATACTTTTAAAAAGTTAAATTTATATGGAATAAATAAACAAGATAACTTAGCTTCTAATCTGTCTACATTAGCGACAAGAGCAGTTCAACCGATTGTACAACAAGTTGGAGGTGAACCAATTGTAGTCAATATTTACAATCCTTCTGTAAGAGATGAACGTGACATCGACCGCATGGTCGGAAAAATAGATGATGCACTTGCTCAAAAAGGGCGTAACTCAAAAATAGGAATAGGGAGGACTTAAATTGCTAGACATAGGTATCGATAATCAGTTAGCAAGTGACTATGGCATATGTATGGTAGAACGCCCTGTTATTCCTACAGCAGAACAGGAAGTAGAACATATTGAAGTGCCCGGTAGACATGGTTCACTTACAAAAAAAGGGGCGTTTAAAGACGTCCCTTTAAAAATAAAGTTCAATATGCTTGAAGAAGAGAATATTAAGCCATTAGTTCGGCGCATGAAGGCTTGGTTGATGAATGGCAAGACACTATATTTTACAGATGATGATGTGTATCGAAAAATTAAACATGTTGTAGTAGGTGATATTGCAAATGAAATCGAAGAACATGGTGAGTTTGAAGTCGACTTTACGCTTGACCCGTTTGAGTATACAGAAGATGCAAATATAATGTTGAGTACTCCTGGATCTATTTATAATCCAGGTACAATGGAATCAACTCCAATGTTGTTCGTTGCAGGGAATGGTACATTTCGAATTTTTATTAATGATGTTTCTTTTCAGATTAAAGATGTAAATGGTTCTGTTGTAATAGATTCAGAATTATTAGAGGCATACAGTGGTACAGTATCAATGAATGATAAGATGATTGGTGGTTTTCCAGAATTCCAAATAGGAGAAAATAAAATAGAGTGGTCAGGTGCTATTCAATTTATTTCAATTCAACCAAGATGGAGATATAAATAATGATTACTTTATATAAACCAAATGAAACTGATTTTACGCATAACGGAATTGGTGTTTTAGATAAACATATTTATAGTGCAACTGTTGAGGAAGAACTCAACGGTTTATTTGTTTTTAATTTTAATTATCCTTTATTTGCTCCATATGGAACGAAGATTGACGGAATGAGCATCATAAAAGTTCCTACTCCTGATGGGGATCAGTTATTTCGCGTGGTGACTCCTAAAGTGAGCATGGGAGAAATCAAAGCGGTTTGTTATCACATTTTTTATGATTTAACGGAAAACTTGATTGAAGATATATTTATACAGCCTACAAATGGTAGTGGGGCTATGGCTAGGTTATCATCAGGTTGTCAATATAAGCATCTGTTTACTTTTTATTCTGACGTAACGAATATATCCACCGCACGTATTGTTCGAAAGAATCCAGTGGAAGCAATGTTGGATACGAGCCAAGATAACTCATTCGTGAATCGATGGGGCGGGGAATTAAAAAGAGACAACTTCGATGTTAAGATGCTGAAAAGCCGAGGAGCTAATCGTGGAGTAGTAATAAGACATAAAAAAGATTTGTTAGGTTATGAAGGAAGTGTGGACTGGAAAAGCCCTACTACCAGAATTATGCCGCAAGGGTTTGACGGATTGTTATTACCAGAAAAATATGTAGATAGTCCACTGATTAATAAGTATCCACATCCGAGAATACGAGTTATTGAATTTAATCATATAAAAGCAGCTATTGGTAAAAATGCAAATGATGAAGACGCATTACCTGTAGAAGAGGCATATAAAAGGTTACGTCAAGCCGCTAAAGCTATGTTTGATATTCAGATGGTAGATCAACCGAAAGCGACATATAAGGTTGAATTTCAAGAGTTGTCTCAAACAGAGGAGTATAAAGAATATAAAATTTTGCAGCGTGTCTGGATGGGCGATATTGTTACAGTTAAACATGAGGAAGATGGTATTGATATTCAAGCAAAAGTTATTGCGTATAAATATGATCCGGTTAAAAAGGAATATATCAATGTAACCATCGGAAACTTTAAAGAATCTTTTACAGATATGGCTGGTAAGGTAGATCAAATCCAACAAGATTTATCCAATATGCCAGGATCTTTACTGGATGCAGCGAAAGAAAATGCAACAAAACTAATCAATTCGGGATTTGGTGGAAATGTACGTGTATATCCAGACCGAATTTTAATTATGGATACCAAAAATGAAATGACAGCTTCAAAAGTGTGGCAGTGGAACATAAACGGATTAGGGTATTCATCAAACGGGGTAAATGGTCCTTATGAAATAGCAATGACAAAAGATGGGCGTATTGTTGCAGATTTCATTACTACTGGAGAATTGAATGGAAATTTGATTCGAGGCGGAGAAATAACAGGGACTACTCTTAGAACTGCCAATGATTCTAATTATGTCTCTATTTCCAAACAGTTTATTAGGTTAATGGAATCGTATATCACTCGGATTTTCATGGGCTACTATATAAATCAAAGTAATATCATGCAACCCACTATTGTATTAGGTGGCAACAATGATATAACAGCAACGCAGGGTGCAGTGTTAGTTTACCAACTCGAGAGTTCTCCCAAGTCAGGAGGAATCGGAATATCAAATGGATACCTAAATGGTGATCCAAACAGAGTCTATTTTTCAGCGGCCCTTGGGTTTAATCAAAATGGACATGCGGAACTAAAAGCGGATCAAAGCCTAGAACTAGAGTCAAAACAATCCTATGCTTCTTTGAGAAGCCAAAATAATCTTTTTCTAGAAAGTAGAACAGGTGGTGCTTATTTCACTGCAAAAGAAGGGTTTAATTTCCGTCAAAATGGAGATCGAGTTGTTGATTTGAAGTTGACACCTGGTGGAGATAGTGACATCGTATTTCAGAACATTTTATTACGGAACAACAGAAATTATGAAAATACCTATGTGCAAGTGAAAAGTGCTGGGGGAACTTATTTCAACGGTGTTTTAGCAGCAGATTTTAAAGTATCTTCTAAAAAGAAATATAAAACAAATATACGGGATATTAAATTTGATGCGTTAGAGAAGGTAATGGGCTGGGAAATTAAACAGTACAACCTTAAGACAGAAGTAGCCGAGTTGTATGATATGCGTATGAAACGTAAAGAAGGAGATCCAATCCTTACAACAAATGATATTACAACTCATTATGGAGTTGTGCTTCCGGATGAATCAAAAGAAAATGGTGTTGGCTTATATGGGATGATTGCGCAGACTGTTAAAGCATTTCAGGAGTATGTAACCAAAACAGATGCTAGAATCGAAGAATTAGAGCCGATAAAGCCTAAAGGAAATATAAAACACAGGAACAAAGTAAAACGTCAAAGAAGACCGCCTAGACGCGTGAAAAGGAATAGTTAGAGAGAGGTGTAGTCATGCGAAATGAGGAAATTATTATAGATTTAGCAGATCCTGTGTTTACCAAAACAATTCGTTCGAGGCAAAATGATAAAAACGGATTGAAGATTACTGTATATGTAAGAGAAAAGGGGCAAATTGTTGATTTAACAGGGTATGCAGTAAAGTACGAAGCAATTAATCAAATTGGACAGTTCGTTCGAGACGATGCCGAAATTGTTGATGCAAAGAATGGTGTATTTTCATATACGTTGTCCTCACAAGCTGTTTCCACATCGGATGATTGGACAGCTTATTTTGTTATGGAAAAAAGTACAGAAAGAATTAGTACACCAGACATTCGGATTACATTAAGACGAGATGTAAAAGAAGGTAATATTAAAATCGAAAACTATATTTCTGAGTTTGAGATTATTAAGAAAACGTTGGACGAGTTGCAACAGAAATTAAATACTATGAATGTAGTCAAAAAGACTGGTGACACTATGACAAACTCCCTCGCTATAGACCTTGCTACATCCGGTGGGTTGCTATTAAAGAGGGGTGGTACTAACGTTTCTGGATTGTTTGCTCGCCAGGATTCAACTGGAAAAGGTGACCAAACTTACCTATATGATTACGTCGGAAACAAAATAGCTATGGATTATAACAGTAAAGATGGATTTACTTTCAATGACTCTACCAATTTAGTTAAGAAAGCTGGCGACGTCATAAATGGATTACTTGAATTTAAGGTCGATAACGCAATTGTGTTAGGAAGTCGTTCTTTTAAATCAGTTATTCATAAGGGGTCACAGGGAGAGTTGATATTTGCTCCTTCTACAAAAGAACAAGGTGACTCTTGGGATTGGTCCAAACGAGTAGAATTTCGAACTGATGGGACAATTAGACAAGCAAATGATACAGGTTGGATTAACCTTCCTACAACTGGGGTAGAGAGTGTTCCTGATAGAATTTTGAAGTACAAGAGAAGTGGGGAACAAATATCTGTCATTGGATCAGTTAAATATCTAGCGAATACAACAGTATTTGCAACCCTTCCGGCTGGATTTCGCCCTGTACAAAGTATTGCTTTCCCAGCACTTGCATATGGAAATGGACCAACAGTTTGTGAAGTTACAGTTAAAAGTGATGGTGGAATTTTCTTGAATGGTGTTCAAAATGGAAATGTCATTCATATTGCGATGAGCTTTTTAATTTAGATA
>NZ_JAKUFX010000135.1:0-15282 GCF_022663635.1 Bacillus cereus group sp. BfR-BA-01356
TAGGGTTTATTTGAGATGCTTATTTTTAAGAGTATGCTTTTATTTTAGGAATGTTTTGATCCGATGAGTCGAAAGCTCAGGTTGTGCTCACTCTTAAGTTGATGGGCATGGTATAGCACCCCAATCTGTTACAATCACATCAATTCCGTGCTTTTTTTTCACATATTTTTTCACCTGATCTTCATCTTCATAATTACAACCACTTAAACATAAGAAACATAACAATAGTAACATTACATTTTTTATTCTTTTCATATAGCACTTTGCCCTCTTTTCGCATAAACAAAATATTCCATATATAAAGAATACTAAATCGTTGAATGTTTTCAAAGAATTAAAATATTTTTACAATCAGTTTATATATTTATTTCTTTTATTAATGGCTCTAATAAATTTTACTATTGATAATCGAATATAATAAAAAGAAACCTAAATTTAAGGTTTCCCATTTTCACCAATAATTCAGATTTTAATAGATATTTTTTAGCCAAGTAATAATTCGTAGTACCTGAACCGGCTCAAACCAAGTAATGAAAAACAGGACAACAAAGAAAAAGATAAGTGATATGAATTTTACTCTTCCATCTTCACGTCTAGCAATTGCTATAAAACTTAGAACCATTCCAATTTAAAAAGAAATATACCCTAATAGGATAATAGGCTCAGAATAGCTATCTATTATCCTATTTAATCCAAATAATAATAGTCCAAAAGTCATCAAGATTATTGGAAATACACTAAATTTTTCCATAATTCAACCTCCAATATAATTTTACTATTTTATGGAGAGAATAATTTTTTATGCGTATGAACAATTACACTATAAAAATAGATAACTCAATTTATTTTTTCATTAAACAACTGCCTTCTTTTATTCCTTCAAAGGATTTCCACTCAATTATCCCGAATATATAAATAACCATTCTCACAAGGAGCGAATTTATATGAATCTATTCGAACACGAAACGTAAAACCGCTTCTCTTTCATAAGAGGTCCTCCCGTTCTCCTTTCTCATCATATCATTCATTGAAAAATAGGAGGACATAATTATGAAACGTGATCCATTATTTTTAACTTTATTAGAAAGTGCAAATACACATTTTAGCGGTTGGGATTTTTCTTTCATTTCAGAAACGGGCCGAATGAAGAGTGAGCCTTTATCATGGTCGTACGGCAGTACCGCTTTCCAGCTTATGCAACGCACTAAATCAATGCTCGATATGGGGACTGGCGGCGGAGAGTTTTTATCTATGTTACAACCGTTCCCGTCAACTATTTATGCTACTGAGGGCTACGCTCCAAACGTGCCAATTGCTCGAAAGAAATTAGAGCCTTTAGGGGTTACTGTTGTAGAGGTGAACGATGATACTGCATTGCCATTTCAAGATGGTCAGTTTAATCTAATCCTAAACCAACATGAATCATATGCTGCTTCTGAAGTAAAAAGAATTCTTTCTCCAAATGGAACATTTCTTACACAACAAGTTGGCGGTCTCGATTGTGCGGAACTTAATGACCAATTTGACACACCACTAAATAGTGAATTTGCAAGTTGGTCGCTTGAAGCGGCATGTAATGAACTACAGGAAAACGGATTTACTATCTTAGAAGCAAAAGAAGAATTCCCTTTCCAACGATTTTATGATATTGGCGCTATCGTCTATTATTTAAAAGCAATTCCATGGAAAATTTCTGATTTTACTGTCAAAAGGTATTATGAGGAATTATATCGTATACATGAAATCATCTTACAAAAAGATTATTTTGATGTGAAGCAACATCGGTTTATCATTAAGGCGATTCGTGACTAACGGAAAGGAGGTGGCAAAGCCACCTCTTTTTTGTTCCGTTTACGTATGTTCTCTACTCTTTCACCATAAGAAAAGTTATATCATACATATTACAATTATGACCAATGAATTGTATTTCTGAAGCATATAATCACCTCGCATATATAATGAGAGTAAAAACGTGATTTTTCACTATCCTCTTCTATTGAGAAACAAGTTGTTTTTCATATCGCTTGTTCGCATCATCTTCTGTCAAACATGCAGTTGTGTAATTAATAATATTCCGGTTATCGTACGTGAATATATGTTTTAACTTATTTTCTTCTGTTAATACTGTCGGTAAGTATTTTGGTAAATTGCTAACTACACCTCTATTATCACCATCTAATATCCAATCAATTTCTTTCCATTCTAATAATCCTTCAGCCGTACGAAATGGTGTATTCATCTGCATGCCATCTGGCAGATCAGCAACGAACACATACATTCCTTCACTAGCCTGGGGCTCATCTTTACCTTTAAAACCAACAGTCCCTTTATACGTTACACTTGAAAGTTCTATACCCGTTTCCTCAAATGTTTCTCTAATTATTCCTTCGTATGGCGTTTCATTCTCTTCTATTTTTCCTCCAACACCATTCCACATCCCCATATTCGGCTTTTTATTTCTATTTAATAGCAATATTTTATCACTTTTTCTAATAAAGCAAATTGTGTATTTGTACATACGATTATTTCCTTTCATTTTCCACATGAGTTATTTGGCTTATTTTCAAGTAAAAACACTCGCCTTACAATTCCTTACTACATAATATATAGTACAACTTTCATGCGTAAACACTTTACGTCAAACGAGAGAAGCCTTTTTAGAAAGGAGAATTTAAAATCGATACTATAAGCAATGAATTTCTAAAACAATATTACGATAGCCTTGTGTGGTTAAAAGATACACATTGGTTTGGAGTTCCAATCTGTAAACTTCCCTCTGATCTCTTTTTGTATCAAGAAATCATTTATGAATTAAAGCCCGATTTAATTATTGAATGCGGGACTTTTCACGGTGGTAGTGCACTGTATTTAGCTTCTATGTTAGATTTAATTGGAAAAGGTCACGTACTTACTATCGATATAACTCCGCAGCCAAATCGGCCATCACATAATCGGATTACGTATTTAACAGCATCTTCTGTTTCTGTGCAGGCCATCCAAACAATAGTAAGCATGCGCAAACCTGATGATGTGATTTTAGTTATTTTAGATTCTGATCATAGTAAAGAGCATGTATCCAAAGAACTCTTACTATATAAATCTATCGTCACTACTGGCAGTTATATAATTGTAGAAGATACCTCCATTAATGGAAATCCGCTTCTTCCCGATTGGGGTCCTGGCCCGATGGAAGCTGTGGATGAGTTTTTAACTAAAAATAATAACTTCATAATCGACGAGTCTAAACATAAATTTTTCATATCATTTAATCCAAAAGGTTTTTTAAAGAAAATAAAGTGAAACTTTAATAAGTGGGGTTTTGCCCATCCCCCCACTTATTCTATCATTTTCATTTTTGAAAATGGATAATATACAAATTCCACCTTGCCAATTATGTTATCTTCTTCAATATATCCTAAGCCATTGCGACTATCTCTACTTACTTCGCGGTTATCTCCCATTACAAATAACTTATTTGGCGGAATTTTTGTCTTTTGAAAGTTATAAAACACTTGTGTGTTGTTAAATAAATCTTTGTTCGTATATGGTTCTTCTTGCTTTTTATCGTTCACATATACCTTTCCGTTCGTTATGTTAATTACATCACCCGGAAGCCCTATTACACGTTTCACATAATATTTCGATTCATCCGCTTCCTTTATAATGACAATTTCTCCGTGTTGTAAATTAGAAAGACGTACTACCGCTTTATTTACAAATACGTAATCTTCTTCATATAAAGTCGGCTGCATCGATTCCCCTTCCACTTTACATAAAGTAAAAGAATGGTAGCCTATTACCATCACCAATATAAATAGTATGTACTTTCCCCAGCCTCTCTTAATTTCCTTTTTCATATCCATTCCCACCTTATAAAGCGCTTTTTAACTCAAAAAATATATCACTGCACAATATGTTTCCATGCAGTGATACTATTTTTATTGTGCTTTGTTCGGTTGTTCTACTGGAATTGAATTTGCATTTGATCTATTTGTTTTTAATTCAAAATACGCATCCAAAATCTCTTTACCAATCGCAGAATTAATTCCTGATTTATCATCATTCACCCATGGTACAACAACTGAAAAAGCTACTTCCGGATCAGCATCATATGGTGCATAACCGGCAAGAGTTAAATTATAACATTTTTTTCGGTTGTTGTTCTCATCTCTTCCAATATCACTTTCTCCACCATATACTGTCTCAGCTGTTCCTGTTTTTCCCGCTGGTTTATATGGTAGACCTTTAAACGTTCCGGTACCTGTTCCGTCAGCTTCTTGAAAAACTCTTCTAAATCCTTCTTTTACATGATTAATGTACGAAGTGTCCATATCCACTCGATTTAATACAACTGGTTCAATCGACCGAACGACTTTTCCTACATCCTCTGGTCTATTCGGTTGCTCTCTAACTTCTTGTACAATTTGTGGTTTCATTCGGTAACCGCCATTTGCAATGGTTGAAATATATTGCGCAAGCTGAAGCGGCGTATATGTATCATACTGTCCAATCGCGTAATCAAGTAAAAATCCGGGTATGTTATCAGTTCTACCTATTTGACCGATTGATTCATTTGGCAGGTCAATACCAGTCGACACACCTAGGCCAAATTGTCTAAAATAGTAGCGCATTTTATTAAATGTTTCTTGTTTAATGTCCAATGGATTGTTTGGGACATAATTAATGCCTGCCATTTTTAAAGCTGTATTAAACATATAAACGTTCGATGACACTTGCAAAGCTCTTAAATCATCAATATCTCCAAATTCTTTCCACGATTTCTTCGGCTTAGAACTTCCTTTAAAATACATTGGCGCATCAAAGAAATGTGTATACGGCTTAATCGCTTCTGTTTGATATCCAGTTAATAAAGTAGCCCCTTTTACAGTTGACCCTAACTCATAAGAACTTGTCATCGTTCCTAATGCATAATCTTCTATTTGCATCCCGCCATCTTTATTTACAATTTTCTTTCCTGCCATTGATAAAATTTGACCGTTTTTCGGATTCATCATTACTACGAACGCACGATCCATCATCGGCTCTGCAGCATGAAAGGCTCGTAAATTCTTTTCAAGGCTTCCCTCTACTCTTTTCTGTAAATCCATATCGACTGTTAACATCAAGTTATTTCCACTTTTTCCTTCAGTCACTTTTTCTGTTCGAACAATCTTCCCTGTTTTATCCATAATATTTTTAGACTGTTCTTTCGTTCCATGTAGTGCATCTTCGTATTGTTTTTCGATGTAACTTTTACCAATACGGTCGTTTCGATTATAATCACGAACTAAATAATAATCTAATTGTTCTCTTGGCAACCCCTCATTTTCATTAGAAACGCTACCTAGTATAGAGCGTAGTATTTTATCATTTGGGTATTCACGTTCCCAATCTACTGTTGTATCTACCCCTGGTAAACTTGCCAACCTTTCACTAACGACAGCATATTCATTTTGACTTACATCTTTTTTAACGATTTGCGGCGTCATTTTATATCCCGCATTCATTTTGCTTTTAATTACTAATACTTCTATATCTTCCTTTGAAAGCTCATTTAATTCTTCTTGCGTAATTCTTTCCCGGCGCAGTTCTTCTACTTTTTTATCTAACTCTTTTCCTTCTATTTCTTGCTTTCTAAATTTACTCTCATCTTCTTTTGTTACTTTCGCCGCTGCCCGCTTTTCATTTAACTGCATCCAAAAATCTTTCTTATCTGTCTCTGTTAACTTATCCATGTCCTCTTGCGACATTTCAATTAGCTTAGCTAAATCTCTTGCTACTTGTAAAACTTCTTTCGAGTCTACTCCTCTCATTTTCGTATATGTAACGGTTCGTAATGGTTTATTATTTACAATAACGTGACCTTGCCGATCAAACATTTTCCCTCTAGGAACGGGAGTGCTTACCGTTACATCTTCCTTTTTATTTACTTCATTTCTATACGTTTCTCCATCAATGATTTGTACTTTACCTAATTGAATTATAATAGCTGAAAATAAAAGAAAGACAATAAAAAATAGTACATTTAACCGAAATGGAATATGAGTCTTTTTCTTTTTCGATTGTTTTTTCTGCTCCTTTTTCTGTCTCATTTCGCTCCCTCGCTTCATTCTATTAACATTTCTACGCAAAATCATTATGTATCAAATTTATTTATATGATATATATAGAATTTTATATTAATTATAAAAGAAATAAAAGATTTAATTTTCAGTTTTTTCGTTTTTACATCCTATTTATTACCATTCCCTTAATGCACAATAACATGAATATTATTCTAAAAGAAAAATAGGGCAAATTGATTTTTATAAATTATAGAGATGTTGTTACTACGTTATCAAAATGTTTTCATATGGCTTAAAACAGTGATTACTCAAATAAAAAACTGAGGCAGATACCTCAGTTTTTTCGATAACTTATTTCATTGAAGATAACCCTTCAACAAACTCACCAATCTTATTTTGAAAAACAAAATCAAAGTTATATTCCTGTCCTGTTAACTCTTCATTTACTAAAATAGTTGTTGCTCCTACTTCCCTCTTTGCAATTTGCGGGAATGAAGCGACAGGCTGTACTTTTAGTGATGTTCCCATAACGATAAGCACATCTGTTTCATATAAACGTTTGATAGCATTTTGATATTGCGGCAATGTATCTCCGTATAAAACAACGTCTGGATTTAAAATGAAATTACACTTCTCACAACGCGGTACTTCATGATCAATCATATACTGTAAATCATAGCCTGATTTACATTTTGGACAATGTGCTGTTTGAAGTGTTCCATGTAAATCGATGACATGCTTACTGCCACCTAATTGATGTAAACCGTCAATATTTTGCGTTAAAATCGTAATATCTTTCCCTTGTTCTTCTAGCGCAGCTAAAAAGCGATGTCCACGATTTGGTTTATATTGATGGAACGTATTAATTTGAAAGATTTCTTTATAATGCTTCCAAAACTCTTTCGGACTTCGATTATAATACCCTCTTGATAAATACATCTCCACATTCGCATCAGCATACAACCCATTTGCTGAACGAAAATCTGGAATACCACTTTCCGTACTTGCACCAGCGCCTGTTAATACTGTAATTTTCTTCGCTTTTTCTAAAATTGAACGTACTTCTTCAAATTGTTGCACAAAAATCACCTCTATGTATTTTCCTATTCTTATTATACCAGTTGTTTACAGGAGGTGTTGTACAATTCATTTTACTTAATGCGTTGCGCCCCCAACCTCTACAATATCTACCTTAACTGTCGTCGTTACTTCGATTGCCAATTCTATCCCCTTACGAATAGTAGAAAGTGACATACTCGGTTGCCCTGGATAATTACTCGCTTGTTCTGGTAAAAACGGAATATGAATGAATCCGCCTTTTATTTTCTTATCATGTTTCTCTAGTTCATGCATAAGTCCATAGAATAAGTGATTACAAACGAATGTGCCTGCCGTCTGTGAAACAGATGACGGTATACCCTCTTCGCGAAGTTTTTTTACGATTGCTTTCATCGGAAGTGTAGACCAATACGCAATCGCTCCTTCTTCTACAACCGGTACATCTACCGGCTGATTCCCTTCATTGTCAGCGATTCTTGCATCATCAATATTAATTGCGATACGTTCTATCGTAATATCTGGTCTGCCCCCAGCTTGTCCAATGCATATAATAATTTCCGGCGCTAGTTCTTCTATATACTCTTTTAATACGCTTATTGATTTATGAAATACAGTTGGTACTTGTTTGCTTATTATCTTGTATTCTCCAATTGTTTTTTCATGCAAACCTTTTGCTACTTCCCAAGCTGGATTGATATTTTCTCCGCCGAACGGATCAAACCCTGTTAATAATACTGTTTTCATAGTTTTATCCTCCTAATTAGAAACGATATACTAGGCCGTACATAATAAACATATTTATGATAAAAATTGAAAGAGCAATTGGTACTTGCGCTTTAATAACCGCATTTTTATCCTTTAGCTCTAAAAGCATCGCAGGTACGATATTAAAGTTTGCTGCCATTGGTGTAAGCAGCGTCCCGCAATATCCAGCAAACATACCGAGCGCTGCCATAATTGCTGGGTTTCCGCCGTGCATTTGAACTATTAAAGGTAAGCCAATTCCGCCAGTAATAACAGCAAACGCTGCGAATGCATTTCCCATTACGACTGTAAATAGCATCATG
The DNA here is from genome assembly GCF_022663635.1 of Bacillus cereus group sp. BfR-BA-01356. Classification (NCBI taxonomy): domain Bacteria; kingdom Bacillati; phylum Bacillota; class Bacilli; order Caryophanales; family Bacillaceae; genus Bacillus; species Bacillus cereus group sp. BfR-BA-01356. Next base: position 8,192 of record NZ_JAKUFX010000135.1, read on the forward strand.
CCTAAACAGTACGCCATAACGGCAACGAACGGATACTCTGTCGGTAGCACTTGTCCGACTAAGTCTGAAACAACTTGTCCAACGCCAGACTTCGCGAATATACCGCCAAGTGCTGCTAACATTTGTGGTAAAATTACAGCCCAGCCAACAGCTTGTAATAGTCTGCTTCCTTCTTGTACAGGTGTTGTTATTTTTGATTTTGTAATACGCATCGCCGCAACAAATGCGAGTAATGCACCAAGCGCTAGTGCAACTAATGTTACTTTATCTGGATCAACAAGAGAGACATTTCCCCATTTAATTTTCCCTAAGGTCAACGTACCGATAATTGTAAAAATAGGAATTAATAGTGCAGGCATAAAAATTTTATTTTTTAATTTCTCAGCATGTTTCACACGTTCTTGTACTGGAACTTCTTTTTCCTCTGATTTTGTTACTTTATTTAGCGAGGCTAAAACGACCATAGCGAGCACGATACAGCCAACGTAAAACGAAGGAATTACATTTCCAAATAAAAATGTAACTGCAAACAATGCCCAAAATAAACTAGAACCGAATCTGTTTGGATGTTCACGATCGAATGCGATACGAACAGCGATAAAAGCAACGATTATCCCTAATACATAATAGATTGTATCCATTGTGATGATGTTCATATTAAATTGCCTCCTTCTCTTCTTTTCCTTCTGCCTTCATTGTTTTCTCTATATATTTATCAAACCTTCTAAATCTAATCCAGCTTACAATAAGTGCAGATATTGCTGTCGGAATGCCCCAAAGTGCCATATCCCATACTCCGACATGCATACCTACTGAATCGAAGAATCCTTTCATTAATAAAATAGCTCCAGTTGCGATGAAAATATCTTCTCCGAAAAACCAAGCTGTATTTTCAGCAGCTGCTGCGTTTGCTTTAATCTTTTCTCTTAATTTTTCAGGAAGTTTACCGTATTTACCTTGCGCGGCCCCTTCTGCCATCGGTGCAACGAGCGGCCTTACTGTTTGCGCATGCCCACCAATATTAAGCCCTAGTGCTGCTGATGATTCTCTTATCGTAAAATATGACATTAATACTCTTCCAGTTGTTGCTCCTTTTGATTTCGTTATAAGTGCTTCTGCTCTTTCTTTTAAACCGTAACGCTCTAAAATTCCGATTACCGGTAAAGTTAATATAATTGGCATAGACATATATCTATTTTCTATGAAAAATTTACCGAACATGCTGATCACATCATAAAAACTTAATCCTGAAACCATACCAGTAACAATACCTGCAACCATAACTACTAAAAGTGTATTTAATCTAAATAAAAAGCCCACTGCAACAAGTAGTATTCCGATTAATTTAATCATCCCAGCACTTCCCCCTATTTTTTATTTCGGTGCACAAATAGAAATATCATTAAGTTTGAATGTTCTGTATATTCTTTTTGCAAATTGCACTGCTTTTTCCCCATCACCGTGTAAACAAATTGTTTGCGCCTGAACTGCTACTTTCTCTCCATTGACCGCATTTACATGGCCTTCTTTCACCATTTGAAGTACTTGCTTTATCGCTTCGTCTTCATCTTTTATAAGCGCATTTTCTTCTGTACGGCTCGTTAATGTACCATCTTGCTTATATGTACGATCCGCAAAAGCCTCTTGTACAAGAGTTACTTTGTATTTTTCTGCAGCCTGTATAAACGCCTCGCTATTTGCTAATCCATAAAGTAATAGACTTGGATTTATATGATAAATTGCCTTTGCAATTGCATCTGCAATTTCCGGATTAGACGCCGCCATATTATATAAGGCACCGTGCGGCTTTACATGCTGCATTTTCCCGCCTGCCGCTTTCACAAATGCGTCTAATGCGCCTGTTTGATATAGAACATAATCGTATACTTCACTTGCTGAAACATTCATGTTTCTTCTACCAAATCCAATTAAATCAGGAAATCCAGGATGCGCCCCTATTGCTACGTTATGCTCCAAAGCTTTTTCAACAGTTTGACGCATAATAGACGGATCACCCGCATGAAAACCGCAAGCAACGTTTATAGAGGAAACGAACGGAAGAATCTCATCATCATTCCCCATTTTATAAGCGCCAAAACTTTCTCCTAAATCACAGTTTAAATCGATTGTAGTCATAATGTATTCCTCCTAATTTCAGCTTCGTAAAGCGATGAATTTCTTTAATAAATTCATATTTACTTCTTGTTCTATGTACAATTGTTCCGCTTCTTCAAGCGTAATTTTCTCAAAAGAAACATAGTCCCCCGGCTTTAGCTGGGCAAGAAGAGGTAAATCTACTGAAATGATATTTCCCATTCTCGGATAGCCACCTGTCGTTTGCCTATCTGCCATTAATATAATCGGCTGTCCACCATTAGGAACTTGAATGGTTCCAAATGTAACAGGACTCGATAAAATCTCTTTTTCTTCATTCCTATTTAAAACCTCTCCCTCAACCCTATAGCCCATACGGTCAGCATAATTAGATACCTTATACTCTTTCGTAAAAAATGCCTTTCTACTTTCTTCTGTAAATTGATCGTATTCAAAGTCAGTTATGACACGAAGCTTTGAATGTTTCTTATACTTTGGTAGTACGCTGTTGCTAATTGCCCATTTCGTTTTTATTCTCGCATCTTTTTGTAAGTCTAGAATGAAACGACTCGCCATTTCTGGTTGTGCACCAATTTGGAAGTAGTCACCCTTTTTCAGCATTCTTCCTTCTATACCACCAATCGCAGCACGTATGTACGTACTTTTGCTTCCCATTGTACGCTCAATATATATACCACCCGCAAAAGTTACATACGCTCTGCAACCACTTTTCACTTTTCCAAAACAAAGCATACTACCTTCTTCCGCTAAAATGGGACGCCATAACGGGATACGTTCTCCATTCAATAACGGTTCCATATCTGCTCCGCCAATCGCAAGTAAAGTCGTTTTCTTTATTAACAATTTAGGTCCCATAATCGTCATTTCGAGTCCCGCTTCATTCTCTTCATTACCAACTAACATATTGATCATCCGAAGTGCACTTTGATCCATCACCCCGCCAACTGGCACACCGTATTGTTGATAATGAGATCGCCCTAAATCTTGGACTGTTGTAAACATTCCCGCATGCAAAACCTCTACATCCATTTTTTAGCCCCCTCAAGCGATACGTACTCTTCCTTCGTTATTGGAATAAATCGTAAATACATACCACTTTGAATATATGTTGGTATTTCTTCTTCCGGATTAAATAATGAAATAGGAGTTCGGCCGATAATATTCCATCCTCCTGGTGTTTCAAGCGGATATATACCTGTTTGATTTCCGCCAATACCTACTGAACCAGGAGAGATTTGTAACCGTGGTGTTTCTTTTCTAGGTGTTTCTAATTCTTTTGAAAGTCCTCCTAAATACGGGAACCCTGGTGTAAAACCTAGCATATATACAAAATATGTAGTTTCACTATGTATTCGAATCACATCTTCTACTTGTAAACCGTGATAATGCGCGACTTCTTCTAAATCAGGTCCATATTCTCCCCCGTAGCACACTGGTATAGAAATATGTTTCACATCCTGTTTTACTTCTTCTTTATAAGAATCACACAGCTCCTTTATATACTGGCGAACGTAATCATGTGACCTTTCACTTCTCTCATTTCCCTTCCATACTTCGTATACATTGTAGTAAACAGCTAATGAAGTAAACGACGGAACGCACTCTATCATTCCTGCAAACGGATGTTGCTGCAGTGCTTGAAATAACCGCTGTACTTTCTCATATATATCCCTCTTAATTTCTTCACCAAATGTAACAATAATTGCTTGATCCCCTAACGCAGAAAATTTCATCCTACTCCCTCTTTCTATGCCAAAAAGCCGAGTTCTTTCGAAATGCGATGCGCTGTTTCTTTCACCTTCGCAATAAAATATGAAATGTTACTTTCGTTGTACTCAATTGCTAATCCCGAAATACTAATGCCTGCTACAACCGTTCCATCGCTCGCGAAAATGGGTGCTGCTATCGCGGCTGTATGATTTTCTAACTCAGAATAACTAATGGTGTAGCCTTCCTTTTTTGCCATTTGCAACACTTCTAACAATTGTTTCTTATCCACGATTGTTCCATCTGCAAACTGTTTTAAATCCACTTCCTCTATGTATCTCCGTTTCTCTTCCTCAGAGAAATACGATAGTAAAATTCTTGGACATGCGCCAGCATAAAGCGGTGCTCTTCTTCCAACCGCCGTATACACGCGTACCGGCTGAACACCTTCCATTTTTTCAACATAAATTGCGTCATTTCCATCCTGAATTATTAAATTAACTGCCTGTCCTAAACTATCTCTAAGTTCTTTCATATAAGGAATTGCTATATTTCTTACTGATAATCGGTGTGAAACAAGTTGACCGAACCGTAAAAATACGACCCCTAAACGATATTTCCCCTTTTCGTTTTTTTGTAAAAACTCCATCTCTTCCAACGAACCAATTAAACGATAAACAGATGTTTTCGGCATATTTGTAAGCTGAACCATCTCAGTTAAACTTAGCTCTTCATGCTCATAAAACAACTCTAAAATATCCATTGTCTTAACTGCCGTTTTATTTATACTCATTCTATCTCCCTTTCGTTCCGAATTACGGAACTTAAATTCCGTTTTTCGAAACAAACATATAATTTAAAATTATAAAATATTCTTTCAATTCAATCAATAGATTTTAAGCAAATAAAAAAGTATGGAAGAATATCTCTCCCATACTTCACCACACTTTATAACGCTCTTACTTGTTCCAACGGCCAGAAAACAGCTTGTCCTTTTCCGACAATTTCATCTTCTGAAATAAAGCCAAACATGCGACCATCCTTAGAAACTTCACGATTATCCCCTAAAACAAATACTTGGCCTTCTGGCACTTTCGTTTTCCCAGTGATTTGTTCTAACGTAAAGTCTGGAGTTAATACACGGCCTACTGCTTTTTCTTTAAACTGTTTTAAATATGGTTCTTCCATCGCTTTTCCGTTTACATATAAAACATCATTTTTATACTCAACTGTATCGCCTGGCAAACCAATTACTCGTTTTACTAAATCGTATCCTTCTTTCCCGTGGAAGACGATAATATCAAAGCGATCTAATCCACTTATACTATAACCAATCTTATTCACGAGAACTCTTTCGTTATTTTTTAAAGTGGGCATCATTGATTCACCTTGTACTAAAGAAGGTGTAAATAAAACACCGCGAATAATAGCAATTAATACAAGGGTAAAACCTATCGTTTTAGCCCAAGAGAATAATTCTTTCTTCGTATTTTCCTTCATCGTTTCTCCTCTTTCTTAAGCACTTATTTTATTATTTCAACTAATTCTTGTACTAAATTAGGATCTATTTCAGAAAAACATGATTTTCCTTCTCTTACCGCTGTACCGACATGCGCCTGCGTGATTCCAGTTTCATCTAGCAATCGCTTTATATTTTCTTTCGTCACGCCAGCTCCAGCTACAAGCTGAATTTGACCATCACTTACCTTTTGCATTTCTGTAAGCACCGGAATATTCTCTACTATATTTCCTTGTCCACCTGAAGTTAAAACGTGAGTCACTTTATGAAACTTCTTTAAAGTGCTCATCGCTTCTACTGGATTTTTTATATCATCTATCGCACGGTGGTACGTTACATTTATTCCATCTACAACAGATAGTAAATCCGCTAATTTCTCTTCATCCACTTCATTTCGTTCGTTTAATACGCCTAATACTACACCAGCTGCTCCTAACTTCTGTGCAACTATAATATCTTCTTTCATCATTTCAATTTCTTCTTCCGTATATGTAAAAGACTTCGCATGCGGACGAATCATAACATGAATTGGTATACTTACCACTTCTACCGCTTTTTTTATAAAAGCATAACTCGGTGTTAAACCACCTTCTGTATAAGATGAAATTAATTCAATCCGCTTCCCGCCAGCACTTTCAATTCGTTTTACATCTTCTAAACATGTTGCAATAACCTCTAGCATGAGATGACCTCTTTTCGTGCTTTTTTCTTATTATAACATTAGTAAAAATAAGAAGCCTAGCTTTCTCCTTTAAAACTTAAAAAAGAAGAATGAAAAGAAAGATTTTTTATTGGCAACGATTATTGGTAACATCCTATTATTCATGTACACTCCTACCATAATGAAAAAAACCGTCATTTTGACGGATTTTTCTAATTTCAAGCTTTTCTTTCCTCAGTTTTCAGATCAATGCCTAATTGATCTTCCAATAACTTTACACCTTTCTTTGTAAGATGGACAGCTCGGTTCTTATCCGTTTTCGTAATCCATCCCTGTTCAAAAAGCAGTTTTGCAATTGCAGACCCTAACCAACCAGAAATATGGTAACACCGTTCACTCCAATCAAGGCAAGGTTTTGCAAATACCCTCCTTTTTGTATCTGCCTCATCAACATTTATTCCAAAATTCAGAAACCATTTCTTACCTTGTTCCGTTACAATGTATTCTCCACCCTCTAAAATTATAAATTGCCTATCTAGTAATTTTTCAGTTATCTCTACACCGAGTTTGCCTGCAAGATGATCATAACAAGTTCGAGCATAACGAATTTGTTTTAGTTGGGTTGATTGTTTTAAAGAGCGAACTTGAACTGTTGGTGCAATTGTCCCTAACTTTTCAAGCACTTCGGCAACTTCTTGATTAGCAAGTCGATAGTAACGATGTCTACCATGTTGTTCAACTGTAAGTAAATTCCCTTCTACTAATTTAGAAAGATGCGAACTAATTGTTGGATGTGACACTTTTGCCATATAAGCCAATTCACTAGCAGGTAGTGCCTGATTATTCATTAGACAATCTAAGATGATTGCTCTTGTAGGTTCAGCAATTAGTTTAGCTATATATGAGATATTCGGATATACATTCATATTTCGATGATACCCTAACTATTAAATTGATACAATTATTTTAAGTTTAATAGTAAAGACCTGCGGTAGTATGTCAACTGAAAAATAATATCTTTTGAAGTTATCAAAGGACAAATTGCTTAAAAAAGACATCACGAAACTAGACCAGTATTTTATGTAAAAT
>NZ_JAKUFX010000136.1:0-15275 GCF_022663635.1 Bacillus cereus group sp. BfR-BA-01356
GTGGTCGGCAACACTCTATCTACAAATTTAAGTATCTCATAAAAATAGATACTCTTGGGTTTATAGGTACATCCCGTCCCTAAAAAACCTAACTTAATCATACGAGGAGGTAGAAATAAATGTCCTGGAAAAATGATTGCTGGAGTTCTCAGAAAAAGCATTGTAATGATGATTGGTGGAAATCTAAAGAAAAGTGTCATTGTGATGACGATTGGAGTTCTCAGGAAAAACATTGTAATGATGATTGGTGGAAATCTAAAGAAAAGTGTCATCGTGATGATGATTGGAGTTCTAAACGAAATAAGTGTCGTTGTAAATGTTTCTTTATTTGTTGCCATTGTAAAAGAAAAAATTGGTAATATTTTTAATGTCAACGTAAAGGAAAGAATATGTCTTTTGGAACCAATCGGGCTTTTCCGGAAAGTTGATCCCTCACCTACTTCCTTGCTTTTGCTGAATTTTTAGATGGGGGCATTACTGCCCGGCAAATACTAGAATGTAATATATAAAAAGCTGACTGCTTATAGTCAGCTTTTTATATATTAACACGTAAAGGTTTAAACAGACATATAAGCAGTCACGCTTTGTCATCACCTTGTTGTTGTAAATTAGTATTTCTCCATTGAATAGACATTCCATAATATCGTATTTTGATTAAAACTAAAAAACATACTTAACACTAATAGTAAAATTTTTCTTCTTCATCAAATTCACTTCTTTTCTTTTTATAAACATAAAAAAAAGGATCTCTATTTATATAGAGATCCTTTCTAACTTTATAATTTACTAGACTGTAACCCCTGAATAAACGGAACTACTTCAGGATTTACAAGCGATGATAAATCACCTAATTCTTTTCCTAAGTAAGCTGCTTTAATAACACGGCGCATTACTTTAGAATTACGTGTTTTCGGTAAATCTTCTACAACGTGGATGTCTTTAGGACACAACGCTTTTCCAATATGAGAGTTTACTAAACTCATTAATTCTTTCTTTAATTCTCCTGTGAATGTTACATGATCTCTTAACACTACAAAACAATGACAAACTTCACCTTTTACTTCGTCAGGTACACCAATTGCAGCAGCTTCGATTACATCGTTATGTTTCACAAGAATAGATTCATATTCAGCAGGTCCAATACGTTTACCTGCAATATTTAACGTATCGTCTGAACGCCCTGTGATGATATATTGTTCACCATCGTAAATGACCCAGTCACCGTGGACCCATTTATTTTCAAAACGCGACCAATATGTGTTTACGTAACGTTCATCATCTTCCCAGAAGCTTTTCGTCATACCTACCCAAGGTTTCTCTAAGCATAATTCTCCGACTTCATCTCGAATTGGTTTACCTTGATCATCCAGTACGACAGCTGCCATTCCTGGTAAAGATGCGTTAAAACTAATCGGTGCTATTGGCTTAATAAGAACATTACCGAAAATCCCACCAGAGATTTCAGTTCCGCCTGAGTAGTTACAGATTGGGACATTTCCTTTTCCAACTGTTTCAAACAGCCACATCCATGGATCAGGATTCCAAGGTTCTCCTGTTGATGCGAATACTTCCAAACTCTTTAAAGAATGTTTATTGACATACTCATCACCTTTTGCCATCAATGCTCGGATTAACGTTGGCGAAATACCTAGATGAGTAATCTCATATTTATCAACTGTCTCCCATAACCGGTCTGCTTCTGGGAAGTCTGGAACACCTTCGTACATAACCATCGTTGCTCCATTAATGAGTGAACCGAATAATAGAAACGGCCCCATCATCCAGCCCATATCAGTTACCCATAATACACGATCACCTTGTTTAATATTCATTCCAAATCCTGCATCAAAAGCTGCTTTCAAAGGAAACCCTGCATGCGTGTGTACTGTTCCTTTCGGCTTACCAGTCGTTCCTGATGTATAAATGAGCATTAATGGATCATCACTTTGCATTTCCTCGGCATGTATGAATGGTTTTTCTTTTTCTAGCGTACTCCACGAAAAGTCATAGTTATGTGGTGTAAAATCATTTCCTGCATGACGAACGATAACAACTTTTTCAACAGTTGGGCAATGTTCACAAGCTTTATCTACTTCATCTTTTAAAGAAACAATTTTACCTCGGCGTGAAAATCCATCTGCGGTAATAATCATTTTTGAACCTGCCGCTTGCACACGTGTCATGACTGCATCAGATGCAAAGCCTGAGAATATTGGTGAAATAATTGCTCCGATTTTCATTACAGCTAGCATCGCAACAACTGTTTCTGGAATCATCGGCATATAAATTGTTACACGATCACCTTTTTCAATACCCGCGTGTTTCAAACCATTTGCAACACGGCTTACCCAGTTGTCAAGCTCTTCATATGTAAATGATTTTGAAGTTCCATTTTCCCCTTCGTACTGAAGTGCTGGCTGTATTCTCGTCTCTTCATCCGCAAGCCAGCGAGATAAAGCTGATTCTACAACGTTACATGTTCCGCCATTATACCACTGTGCAAACGGTGTACCATTTTCTAAATCTAACACGTCTGTATAAGGTTTCATCCATTGATAGCCTACTGCCTTTTCTGCCTCTCCCCAAAACCAAGCTGTTTCCTCAATAGATTTATTATAAAAAGTTTCATAGTCTTCATATCCCAATGATTTCATCCAACCATATAAACGTGTTTTTTCCTTGTACTCTTCTGTTGGAAACCAAACTGCTTGTTTCAATGTTTTCCCCTCCTTAACTTTTTGAGCAAGAAAGCCCTAAATAGGGCTTTTAAACTGGATATACAGGATGTTTACGATCTGTGAATACTTGATATTTACTCATATACATTTCGAAACGTCCTTTTAACTCTTCACGTAAATTGTTTGGATGAACAATACCATCAATCACCATCTCTGATGCTAAATGATAAATATCAATATCTTTCTTATACTCTTCACGTTTTTCAGCAATGAAGCTAGCACGCTCTTCTTCTGGTAAAGCTGCAATTTTATTTGCATATACAGCATTAACCGCAGCTTCTGGACCCATTACCGCAATAGAGGCTGTCGGTAATGCCAGACAGCAATCTGGTTCAAATGCTGGACCTGCCATCGCATATAAACCAGCGCCATATGCTTTACGAACAACGATAGAAATCTTCGGTACAGTTGCTTCACTCATTGCAGAAATCATTTTTGCACCGTGGCGAATAATACCGGCACGCTCTACTTTTGTACCAATCATAAATCCTGGTACATCCGCAAGGAATAATAATGGAATATGATATGCATCGCATAAATTAATAAACTTAGCAGCTTTATCAGCTGAATCGTGGAATAATACGCCGCCCTTCATACGCGGCTGATTTGCAATAATCCCAACTGCCTTACCATCAATACGTGCTAAGCCTGTAATTAGCTCTTGAGCAAATAATTTTTTCACTTCATAGAATGAACCTTCATCAATAACTCTATTAATGAGATCTTTCATATTGAAAGGAGCATTTTGATTTTCTGGAATGATTTGTTCTAACGTTTTATCGAATTGTTTCGGTTCTTGAGGTGTAACCAATGGAGTCTTTTCTAAGTAGTTGTTTGGAAAATATGAAATGTATTGTCTTGCTTGTGTAATCGCATCTTCTTCTGTCTTACATAAAACATCTCCGCATCCTGATACAGAGCAATGCATACGAGCTCCGCCCATCTCTTCTAAAGTTACCTTCTCACCGATAACCATCTCAGCCATACGAGGAGATCCTAAATACATAGATGCATTTCCTTCTACCATCATTACAACGTCGCAAAAGGCTGGAATATAGGCACCACCAGCTGCAGAAGGTCCAAATAATAAGCATACTTGAGGAACTTTACCTGATAATTTCACTTGATTATAGAAGATTCTTCCTGCACCACGGCGCCCTGGGAACATTTCTACTTGATCTGTAATACGCGCTCCAGCAGAGTCAACTAAATAAAATAACGGAACACGTAGTTTTTCAGCTGTTTCTTGAATACGTAAAATCTTTTCAACTGTGCGTGATCCCCATGATCCAGCTTTTACAGTAGAATCATTGGCCATTACACACGCAGTACGACCATGTATTTTACCCGTTGCCGTTACAACGCCGTCCGCAGGTAAGCCTGTTTGTTCACAGTTAGCAAATAATGCATCTTCTACATATTCGCCATTATCAAATAGAAGCGCTAAACGATCTCGAACAAATAATTTTCCTTTTGCTTTATTTTGTTCATGATACTTTGGTGCGCCGCCTTGTTTAATCGTTTCAACTCGTTCTTCAAATGAATTAGATTGTTGTTTTTGATCTAACATATTTACTCCCCCTTATACGTTGGTGTGCGTTTTTCCTTGAATGCTTGTAATCCTTCTAATCTATCTTTCGTATGGATTACACCTTCATACGCTTGTTTTTCCATTTGTAATCCGGTATGTAAATCAACTTGAATACCATTTGAAATTGCCTCTTTTGCTAATCGAACAGCAATAGGTCCATTACTAGCAATTTTCTCTGCTATTTCAATCGCTTTCTCTTCAAGTAAATTAGCTGGTACAACAAATTCTACTAAACCATATTCTTTTGCTTCTTGCGCTGAAATACGTCTACCTGTATAAATTAATTCTTTCGCTCTACCAACACCAATTAATCTCGGTAAGCGCTGTGTACCACCCGCTCCTGGTATAATTGCAAGTGTCGTTTCAGTAAGACCAAGACTTGCAGATTCAGCAGCAATTCTAAAATCACAAGCTAAACTTAATTCCGTACCACCACCAAGTGCGATTCCATTTATAGCAGCAATAACTGGCTGTGGTAATTGTTCAACCATCTCCATAGTCGTGCGAATCATACTAACAGCATGGCGAACTTGTTCCTCATTCATACCAGCACGTTCTTTTAAATCAGCACCAGCACAAAATGCTTTTTCACCAGCACCTGTTAGAATAACTACACGCGTATTGGACTCTTCACTTATTTGAGTTAATATGTTTTGTAACTCTTCTAATAACGCTAAAGATAATGAGTTTGCTTGTCTTTCACGATATAACGAAATCTTTACAACGTGAGGTGTTACATAATCAACTGAAATGTTTTGTAATTGTAGCATCTTCTCACCTACTTATCGTTTTATGTTGAAGCGCTCTATACACATGACTCGGTAATTGGATATTTAGCTTACTTTGAATAAATTGACTAGCTCGCAATAACTTTTCTTCGTCTATATTCGTTTGAACTCCTAATTTATGGAGCATATGTACTAGGTCATCAGTAGCAACATTACCTGATGCTCCTGGTGCATAAGGGCAGCCCCCGAGTCCACCACAAGAACTATCAAATGTTGTAATACCGTATTCTAATGATTTAACTACATTTGCTAGAGCCATTCCATACGTATTATGAAAATGCATGGCAAACTGCGAAGCATCATACTTCTTTAATAGATGTTCTAATACTTGTTCTACTTGTAATGGATTCGCTACACCGATTGTATCCCCAAGAGAAACTTCATAAATGCCGTATGAAAATAGTTGATTACATAATTCGTCAACTGCTGTGACACTTATATCCCCTTCATAAGGACATCCAAATACAGTAGAAACATAGCCTCTTACCTTTTTCCCTTCGAATAATGCCTGTTTTGTTATATCTTCGATTACAACTAACGCTTCTTTAATCGATTTATTAATATTACTTTTATTATGAGATTCACTTGCTGATAAAAAAACATTCACCTCATCTACATTTTGCAAAAAAGCTCGTTCCAAACCATTTTGGTTCGGAACAAGCGCAGCATATGTAACATTTGGATCCCTCTTCAGCTCAGAAAACACATCATTTGCATCCGCTAATGCTGGGACCCATTTTGGGTGAACGAATGAGGAAACTTCAACATACGACAATCCTGCTTCTGTAAGTAGTTGAATCCATTTTACTTTATCTTTTGTGCCAACAATCTTTTTTTCATTTTGTAAACCATCACGTGGTCCTACTTCTTTAATGACAGCAAAATTAGGTAGTTTCAATTCGCTTCCCCCTATATCTCCCTATTCAATTTCTAATAATACATCTCCTTCATTTACAAAATCGCCTTCTTGCACATTAATTTTCATAACTGTGCCGGCTTCTTCTGAAATGATTGGGATTTCCATTTTCATAGATTCTAAAATGACGACATCCTGCTCTTCCTCTACTGTATCTCCTACTCCTACAACAATCTTCCAAACGTTTCCTGCCATCGATGCGTATACTTTCGTCATCATTTTTTCCCCCTTAATATTGTTAAATCTTATTTTTTAACGAGTTGTTTCGTTACAAAACCCGTTGTATAAATACCCGCTTTGAACACTTCGTCTTCCAAAACTTGCAGTAGCATTGGCGTATTCGTTTTAATACCTTCTACTTTTAATTCTTCTAGAGCATCATGTAATTTCGAAATTGCTTCTTCACGAGTCTCGCCATGTGCAATGACTTTCGCAATCATTGGATCATAGAAAGGTGTAATCGTTACATGATTTTCTAAGAAGTGATCAATTCGTACATTTGACGGTAATGTTAAATCTGTAATTTTCCCAGGTGACGGGAAGAATGTTTTCGGATCCTCTGCATAAATACGAGCTTCAATGGCATGACCACTACGTTTTACATCATCCTGAGTAAATGATAGTTTCTCTCCACTTGCGATAAGGAGTTGCTGTTCTACAAGGTCTAATCCCGTAATTTCTTCTGTCACTGGATGCTCTACTTGTAATCTCGTATTCATTTCTAAGAAATAGAAATTTTTCTGATCATCTACAAGAAACTCAACTGTACCTGCATTTGTATAGCCAAGTGCTTTTGCAGCTTGTACAGCAACTTCTCCCATCGCCTTTCGTGTACCTTCATCTAAAAATGGTGAAGGTGCTTCTTCGATTACTTTTTGATTTCGGCGCTGTACCGAACATTCACGCTCCCATAAATACACTGTGTTACCATGTGTATCTGCTAAAAGCTGAATTTCAATATGATGCGCATCTGCTATATATCGCTCTAAATACATTTCTCCGTTACCAAAGAAGTTTTGCGCTCTTGTTTTATTACTTTCAAACGCTTTGGTGAGCGTTTGCTCAGTTTCCATCAACTGCATACCAATGCCTCCGCCGCCTGCGGATGCCTTAAGCATTAATGGATAACCAATTTGTTTTGCAATTTCAATTGCTTCTTCAGCAGTTTCAATATTTGTAGTAATACCTGGGACTACTGGGACATCTGCTGCTTGCATTGCGATACGTGATTCGATTTTACTTCCCATCTTCGTAATGATTTCTTCTGAAGGACCGATAAATACGATTCCTTCTTCTTTGCAGCGAACCGGAAAAGACGGATTCTCTGATAATAAACCATAACCCGGATGAATTGCTTCTGCATTTGTCTTCTTAGCTATTTCAATAATTTTTTCAAGGTTTAAATAGCTTTCTTGGACACGCGGTCCACCTACTAAGTAAGCTTCATTTGCCATTTTCACATGAAGGGCATTTTCATCTGCTTCAGAATAAATAGCAACAGTGCGAATACCAAGTTTTTGACAAGTTTTCATAATACGAACAGCGATTTCCCCGCGATTCGCAATTAATATTTTTTGAAACATAGTGATTCCTCCCTTTTATCTACATCCTAAATGTCTAGCAATTACGAGACGTTGAATTTCAGAAGTTCCTTCACCAATTTCTAATAGCTTCGCATCACGAATATGTCGTTCAACTTCATATTCACGCATATAGCCATATCCACCATGAATCTGTACTGCTTGATTTGCAATACGGCTTGCCGCTTCCGATGCAAATAGTTTTGCCATTGCCGCTTCTTTGCCGAAAGGTTTATCGTTATCTTTTAACCAAGCTGCTTTATGTACTAAATTACGAGCTAATTCTACTTCAGTCGCCATATCAGCTAATTTAAATTGAATCGCTTGGAAATTAGAGATTGACTTTCCAAATTGTTGACGTTCTTTCGCATATTGCAATGCACGTTCAAAGGCTGATTGCGCAATACCAACTGCCAATGCTGCGATTGAAATACGCCCTCCATCAAGTGTATATAAAAATTGTTTAAAACCTTTATTTACATCACCAAGAATATTTTCTTTCGGTACACGAACACCATCAAGTACGATTTCACAAGTATTAGAAGCACGAACACCCATCTTATCGTAAGGACTTGAAATCGTTAATCCTTCACTCGTAGTAGGCACGATAAATGCAGAAATACGTTTTCTACCATTCTCTTCAACACCGTTGACAGCGGTTACAATAATTGTATTTGCATACTCTGCGTTTGTAATCCAACACTTCTCACCACTGATTACATACTCATCACCATCTAATACCGCTTTCGTTTGAGTACCACCTGCATCTGATCCAGCATTCGGCTCCGTTAATCCGAAGGCACCTAATGTTTTACCTGATGCCATTGGAACTAAATACTTTTGTTTTTGTTCTTCTGTACCGAAATAATAAATTGGAGAAGCACCTAATGAAATTGTTGCAGCATAGCTTAAACCGGTGCCACCACAAGCGCGACCAATTTCTTCAACTGCTAACGCATACGATACCGTATCACCACCTGAACCTCCATACTCTTCTGGGAATGGGATGCCTAATAATCCTAGTTCGCCCATTTTTTGAAATGTTTCATATGGAAACTCTGCAGTTTTGTCATAATATACAGCTTTCGGTGCGATTTCCTTTTCAGCAAAGTCACGTACCATTTCTTTAATCATTTGTTTTTCGCGAGTTAGAGTAAATTCCATTCCGCTACACACCCCTTATCGAATATTGAGTTTCGACAGCGTGCGAGTTTCTACTACAAACATAACAACTTAAAAGACAGGAATATCAGTTAGACAATTGCTACAATTCTGTCATAACTTAATTTTAAAACAGATTCTGTACTAATGCACAAAAAAATTCCTACATTGTTCTACAACAACATAGGAGGTTTTGTGTCGAATTATGTAATTTATTGTTTAATAATCTCTACCTTTTCCGGAATCAGAAATTTCTACTAATGCTTCAGGGTATGGTTCGAAATATGTTTGTCTTAATAAATACTTTTCATCAAATCGAATAGCCCATGATTTTAAAATTGTAAGTAAACTACTAAGTGGTATTTTCTTTTCTGCATACTTTTGTAACAGTTCTATAAAATGATCTTTTTCTTGTTTTTTTAACTTTGTTTTAAAATATCCAAAAATGTGCTCGCATACATTTACATTCGATGTATAACGGGGCGCACGCATAAATAATTCATATAAAGTCTTCTCATAGTTTTCAAATACCACTTCAATCTTTTCATTTTTTTGATTTGCAATTATACGTCCTAATTCCTTTTGTTTCACCTGATTATATGCCATAAATAAATATTTATTGTCCGACTGAAACGATACAAGGTCTTTTATATTTTTACTATGTTTAATCATTTTGTAATATGCGATTGTAAATAGCCTTGTAAAGAAATGCTCTCTAATAATAAAATTCGACAATCTGCCTTCCTCTTCAATAGGAAGATGCGAAAAATTTTTTACTACTGCTCCGCCGAATAAGCCAGCTCCTTTTCCCTTTGCTGGCGCTTTTTCAAAACCAGAATAAATTTTCACATCACGCGTACCACAACTTGGTGAACGATTCTTTAAAATAAAACCATCCACATCCGGTATCGTTTGTAAAAAGTCATTTGAAAACTGCTCCATTTTTTCAGTTACATCTTCTCGTGTCGACGGTTGCACAAGTCTATTCTCACCATTTTCTTCTACAATTCGTATCGTTTCACGAGGAGTCCCCAATCCAATCTCCACTTCTGGACAAACAGGTATAAATGTAACAAATGGCTGCAAATTTCGTATTGTTACATCTGGAATCATCTCTCCATTATAACGACAAGCATCAAATTCTAAACACTTACTTACGACGATTGTAGGTTTTGCAAATTGTCGCATCTTATTACCTCCTTATTGCTAGCCCGTATAATATAAATTGTACTAAGATTAACATTTTAAGCAAAGTTTGATTCAGTTATTTTTATGAGAAATATATATCCAATGATATATTAACAATCATTCAACTCTATTTTCTATAAATGTGCGCCCTATTAATGAGGGTTTAGATATTGTGAAATGAATAATACACACATGCTTCGGAGAAATTAATGATTAAGAAAGGAGGGATTGTTATGAAAAAGAAATTATCATCTATCTTAAGTGTTTTAGCACTATCTATTATGTTTTTAGGTACATCTACGCAAGCTGAATACGATGGAAATAATATGAATAGAGTTAATAACACTGATATTTCAACTCGAGTAAATGACAATAACTTAGACAGAGTTAATAATGATGTAAGAACTCGAAATGTTAATACAACAAATGATTTAAATGATAATCGTGATAGAAATAATAATTGGGCTTGGCTTGGTTTATTAGGACTAGCAGGATTATTAGGTCTTAGAAAAAGAGACAAAGAAACACGCTGATTTAGAATGTTTTTAGTAAACAAGTACTTATTTATCAAAAATATATAATGAAAATAAATCGCCTTTTTAAAGGCGATTTATTTTTACTTAAAAGTAATGTATGTAATTCACATTTCAACGCTTACATTCGTGGAGTTAATCCATACAATATAAATTGAATCGTATTTTCAATTTCCGCTTCATCATTCCATTTTTCTTCAGGCAATAATAAAAATCGTGTTAATAATAAACCTAATACAGCTGATAAAGTAAGACGTAGTACGGAAGATGGTGGTATCTCAATAATTTCCCCTACTTCTTGAAATTTCACAATCAACTTTTTGAAATGTGAAAACAGTTCTGTTTCTACTAATTGCTGTATTTCATTTTTCAGTTCTGGTTGGAATGGCACCTCTTGAATTAATATTTTTATCATAGGAAAGTGTTTTTGAGCAAATTTAAACCTATTATGAATTACAACCCTTAAAAGTCTTTCATATGATTCATACTCCGATTTAAATATTTCTTTTGCAAAGGTTTGTACGAAAAATGGTGCAGCGAACTTAGTTAAAGTTGGCATTACGACCGCTAGTAATAAATCTTTTTTCGTCTTATAGTAGCGGAAGATTGTTCCTTCCGCTACACCAGCCCGTTTTGCAATTTCACTTGTTGAAGTTGAAGCGTATCCTTTTTCTCCAAACATATCAACAGCCGCCTCTAATATTCGCATTTGACGTTCATTTCGTTTATCCGTATTAGTTGCAGCTATTAATTCCTCCAGCCAATCCTTCTGCATTTATAAAGCTCCTTTTTGTCATTATTATATTTTGCGATGTTTCTTTAAAGCAAATACATTTCCTACTGCAAATAATAGTGAAAAAAGTAATAATACAGTAAGTTTTATGTTTTATCTTATAATAAATAGTAGTTTATTATAAGTGCTTAATTATTAACTTTTTTCCAAGTGATATATCAGCGATATTTTATGTTTATTCCGTATAAGTGTTAGCAAGTTCGTTTGCAAACTTGTTAGCACTTTTTTATTGGAACTCTGGGACAACACACACTTTTGCATAAACTCCATTCTTCATTGCAAACTGTTCTAACGTTTTTTGTCTATATTCCGTTAATGTAAAAAAATGAACAATTGGCACCTTACCATTATACTTCTCCTTATAATAAATAGTAAATTCACCATACCTATTCATTTTCTCACTGTTTACGTGCATCATTTGAGTGCGATCTATTTCAACAGCATTTAAAATCCCCTCTTCATCTCGGAATTTTACATCCGGAATAATTGTCTTCTTTTTATCATCTATTTTATAACGTATAGGAGTTTCTATCTGCCAGTCATCCGGACAAAACAGATAGAGCCAAGCTTCATTTCTCATAAGGCTGTGCGCTAATCGAATTGTTGGTACTATCTTTTCTGTATCATCAAATAGCGCGCGCCCTTTTTTATTTAAGTAATATACATATTCTTTTTTATACACTGTACTATTAACAAAAGAGCCCAAATCCTTTAGTATACGGTTTGCATTTCTTATGCCACCTAAATCATGTATAGCCATTAAATGCCTACGTGTAGCAAATTTCAGCTTTCTAATCGAGGTCAGAATCATCATCTGACGATTCAATTTGATGTGTGTTTGTATGTTCATGTTTCTCCACCTCATATTGTTTTAGTGCATTCCACATCGTTTCATTAGAAATATAAGGTACTTGAATTTCTGTTAACCTATCCGTTTTAAACAAAGCGCGTCCAGGTATACTTTTAATCGATTCCAATCCACACTCATCTATAACTACTTGAGAAGCTGTTTGTGTCGGTAATCTAAATCCTAGCTTCGCATCTGAATTTTGCTTAACTTGTCGCGGCAATGTATCACCGGTCGGATATTGTGTACAAAAAATCAACCTGAATCCAAGTGCCCCACCAATCCTCGCTATATAAGACAGCATTCTCTGACAAGCAATTAATAACTTTTGCTGGTCTTTACTCATACTTTTATCCGGGCAAAGTTCAGCACCTTCATCAACTATGACAAAATGTCGTTCTTTTATATTTGTTTCCACAACGTTTGTATAGTGCTTTTCCTTCATAAAGCACATTTTTTCTTCCATCTTTTCAAGAATTGTATTTAAAACTTGAAACGCTTGAATCGGCTTTTCCGCTATAGATTCAACTTGCTTTAAATTTTGATATGGCCCGAATTCTAATCCGCCTTTTAAATCAACAATGTATAAATGCGTATGGTCTGATTGTGCTGTAATAAGAGATGTCATTACATTCTTTAAAAATACAGTTTTCCCCATACGTGTTAAACCACCTAAAGTCATGTGTGGAGTTTTATCAAAATCATGATAAATTAATTCTTCTAAGCTTTGCCCTATAGGTACAAGCCATTTTCCTTGTTCGACTAATGTTTCGGACCATCTCCACTTATTAGGTATGTCTTTATGAAATACTCGAATGCTTAATTTATAATTATCATAATGGATTCGAACAGGTTTGTTTAATCCTTCGCTCACAACGTCCTCAACCTTTTGAATAATTTTGCTGGGCATACCTACAGGTAAAGTGTAAATATATGTTGTGCTGCGATCATCATCAATTTGTTTTTGAAACGTAGGATAATGCAACTTATCGTCCCTTTTAATAGCGATCCCACTCACCTCAAAAAAGACTTGGATTTTCTTTTTATCATCATCTTTTCGTTTGAACTTATTACTTACTAATCCATAAGTTAATGCTGCTGCGGGAATCAATAGCAACTCCAACATAAACATTTCCCCCTTAAATATCCTATAAGGATATCATTGCACTCTTTTGGAATATAACGAGACAAGCATTTTCTTATACCCTTCTTATTGTCCTGACCTTCCATGTTGTATTCCTTCATAGAAACACCATTAGCACATAACGTAGAAGGTATAAAAACGAGCCTGTAAGCGTTGTGTACAAAGTAATACGCGGAAGCCAATGTGGAACACTCTTCCCCATTTTTTCTGCTGTCTTCATTGCAACTACTGACAAACCTGTCGCCGTCCAAATAACTACTGCTTCTCCTGCGAGTGTCATACCTATTCCTCCTCTTCTTTTTCACGGAATATAATACCTTTTTTCGCAAGTACTACATCATAACAGTCCATGAGAATTTCCCAATTTAAAATGTCTTCTTCCTCACCGTACAGATCCTCTTCAATAACCTGGGATAAACTGAAATATCTTTTATACTCCTTGTTATTAAACACTTCATGATTTTTCATGTGATTCATAATGGATTCTGTTTCTGATCTGGATCTTGATTCATTGTACATAGACCGTAATTCTTTTGAAGGATGTAAATATGGAGTTGTATTCAAGTGGTTATACTGCCAACGCATATAATCCTCTCCCCTCTTGATGTCCTTAGTTCCACTTGGTATTCCTCGTGGTCTTGATATAGGTATATGAACTAGAAAGAAGGATTTTGCCTGTCCAAGCGAAAAAATAAAAGAAAGGCTTAGTACTTTTTTGTTAGGAGGATAAAAATATTATGCGAAGTCGTTTAAAAGAAATTTTAGATAGCAAAGGTTTCAAGTATAGCTTTATTGCAAAAAAAGCATCAATTTCAAATTCAACTATGACAAACTTAATTAAAGGAGCTACGCCTACACTGCCTGTTGCATATCGTATTTCCAAAGTGCTCGGATTACATATAGAGGACATTTGGTTTGAAGAAGATTAAAAAACATGCACGTATAGTGATAAAAAATAGCCCTTCTAAAATGTTACATTAATTGGTATGATTTACTTAATTTTAGGAGGGATTAACATGAAGAAACCTTTTTATAAAAAATGGTGGTTTTGGGTAATTACCGTGATTATTGTTGCCGCTGGAATTGGAGGGAATAATAGTGATACTAAGAAAGAAACCACACAAGTAAGTACTGTTGAATCTAAACCTAAGCAAGAATCGGAACAACGAAGTTCGGAGGAAAAAGAAGATAAGAAAAAATCTTTAGCTGAAGAAAAAGAACGTTTAAAGAAAGAAAAAGAAGAAAAAAAGAAAACAGAAGCATTAGAAAAGAACGCTAAAAAGAAAAAAGATGAAAATACAGGATTAACAGTAGATACATACACAAAACGAGTAAATGATGCATTAGAGGAAATGGGAGAGAAAACAAAATTAAAGGTTTCCTCAACAAATATCTTAGAAGATGGAAAAACCGCTATTAATCTATCTCCAGACATCATAATTTTCTTGGAAACCGATAAAAATAAAAACATAAAAAAAGCGTCATTAGCGATGACTCCAAATGCTTATTTTACTGAAATAGAAGATTTTAAATTTGCTTTCTTATTATTAATAGGAACAATGGACGATTCTTTAAGTTTTGGTGACCGTAATCTAATTAAACAAAAACTTGGTATTAATGACGAAAAAGTATTTAGTAAGGACCATTTAAAATCATTTAAGAATAACGGAATACGATATACATATAAAGGAAGTATCAAAAATAATTTCATCTTACAAGCAGAATATTAAAAAATAAAAAAGTAGGTGTACAACTACTCTATGAAAATA
Organism: Bacillus cereus group sp. BfR-BA-01356; assembly: GCF_022663635.1. Lineage (NCBI taxonomy): Bacteria > Bacillati > Bacillota > Bacilli > Caryophanales > Bacillaceae > Bacillus > Bacillus cereus group sp. BfR-BA-01356. Next base: position 15,049 of record NZ_JAKUFX010000136.1, read on the forward strand.
ATTCGCTCTATTTTCAATGTCTATCGCATATTCGGGAAAATTTTAAGGCCTATACTACGTTCATTGTCTAAAAGTAAATTTTAATAACATAAAAAAAGGGCCATCAAATGATGGCCCTTTTTGTTTACAAAATTATTCTTTTGTATAGTAATACTTTAATCCTTTAGCATCCAACCACGCTGTTGCTTTATCTAGCTCGCTACCTTGACGATAATCCGACTCGAAAT
>NZ_JAKUFX010000137.1:0-15193 GCF_022663635.1 Bacillus cereus group sp. BfR-BA-01356
AGTATCCCTACTAGCACTTTTACCAATATTACCCATTGACACAAATAAACATCTATGTTCCACGATATAAACAAAATAAAAAAGAGTCATGGAATCAATTCCACAACTCTTTCCTATTTTACAATTCTTCTAACCATATTCCACTATTCGGAAACTCTTGATTCAATCTATCAATGACCGCTTGTGCTTCCTCTCGGCTTCCGTAGTCACCTAATAGGATTCGATGTGCGTTCCCCGCTAGACAAGCAATCCAACAACCGTGACCCGGTAATATTTCGTTTACTCGTTTCTTAACACCCGCTAACCAATCAAAGCTATCAAAGTCACCGAAGTTCACACGGTAATACTTGTCCGCATTCACCGTTGGTAAGTCCTGATAGTTCTTAAGGTTCACACCTGTAACACTTTGCACTATCGCACGGCAAACGGCTTCAAATCGTTCCTCGTACGCTTTCATATTCCCCGGATTGTTTAAGAATGCAACCTCTATTAAAATAGCGGGAGCATTTGTCCCATTCAGAACCGCTAATTCCTTCCCTTGCTTCGCTCCACGGTTTGCGATACCTAGCGCACCCGCCACGGCTTCGCTCACTTTAGAAGCTAAATTATATTGGTCATAATACCAAACCTCGACACCGCCTTTTTCTGACGTTGCTTGGTTGAAGTGAATCGCTACGTCCACACGATCTCTTGTATGGCTGTTACAATTCGCTATGATGTTGTTTAAATTCTGGCGTTGTGTGCGTCCGTCGTTGTCTGTAGTGATTGCATAGTGAATTCCGTTCTCTTCGCATAATTCAGCGATTCTTTGCACGACTCGTCTTGTTTCGACTTCCTCCTTGTACCCATTTGCATGTGCTCCTGTCACAAAGTAGTTATGCCCCGCGTGAAAAGTTTTTAATTGTCCCATTCTAATTTTCCTCCCTTTAATATGCACATTGCCATGTGCCACTGATTTTGGTATTTGTTGCGTTCGGGTCACCATTCACCCTATTTTCCATTTGTATAATTTGTCCGGCTTGGTCTACGATCATTGTCATACTTCCATATGTGGAATCAGCTTTCGAATACATAGCCTGTATAACTGTTTCGTATAACGGGGCAAACTCTTTCGGTACACGTCCCACGATTTTATAAGCACCACCGTTACCATGTAGCAGGTCACCGAATAGTGTTACAATGTCCCCTCGCTTGGTATAAAGTAACCCGTCACCACGATGGTAAAAACCTGTCGCGGGGTCTAGTGCCACTTGACGGAATCCAATTGTATTCTTTTTCAAATAGAGTTCTTCGGCTTTGCTTTCCGTTAATAGTCTTCGCCCGCCTTCATATACGCCTTGTGTATCACCTGTTACACTTGACCAAACAAGGGTATATCCACGTTCGGTAAACTCCGTGTCCACCTCAAAATACTCTTTACATTCAATTGCATGATAGACGAATACACCACCCTTTGAATAGGGAGATAGAACAAGATAAAGAACATGAAACCCTTCCCCGTCTTTGTATATTTCAAAACGGTAACTATCTTCGCGGGAATCTCCTACTTTTAGTAGGGATGGTTTGATAAGTGAAGCGGGCCCGCCGTTTCGAACACCAAATGAAAAGGTGTATAACGGTTGCGTTGTACCCGTGAATCCAAAGTTACTTTGCGGGAAAAGTTGTCCTTGAAGAACAGACCCTTCCGCGCTATCAACTGGGTTTCTTGATTGGATTCTAGCAACCCTATAATAAAGAGGTCTTTCGCTCGTTTGCGGTATCCTCTTTGTTTTTGTTTCTATAACTGGAAATGGTTTAACAAGCCCCATCTATTACACCCCTAACAGCCGAACCATTCCATTTCCGGATTGGCGCACAAATGTTATTTTATTTGCTTTTCTCGTAAACTCTGATAATTGTTCACCGGGTTTCAAACGAATGGTTACATTCTTACCGGATAATAAATTTGGATTTAATGTATTATCATCAAAGTTTAGGAATAGATCGGTGTCACCTTCATTCACTAAGTACGAGAATTTAATGACGTCACCTACATTGCATACATAGTTCCCTGTCCCGATCATTGCTTCGAAATAGAAGTGACTTGCTCGCACCGGGTCATTCGTAACCTGTACAGGTGGCATACTGGAAATCGAAACCCCACCTTGTACATTCACACTTCCGATATGACTTTCACCTTCAGCAAGTGGCGGTAGTTTCGTGACACCTACGTTACCAATCATATTTGTACCCGATGGTAATGTTTTAAACTCAATTGGAATGGTAGGCATTTCCGTGACAACTACTTTACCTATATTGTTATTCCCAGCAGGTAACGCGCTTGTAAATCCTTTTACCGTGACGGTATCACTTACCCCACCGCCACCGTTTGAAATCGGGGCAACACTTCCGCTATTTGCTAGTACAGCAGGGTTAAACGGTTCGTTAAACGATGTTAAAATGATTCTTGCAGCATCCGCACTATCGTTATAAATTTGGATTTGGGAAGAACCTTCTTTCCTTGCTAAAATGTTTCGTCCATTACCCGGTACAAGTAATTCGTATTCTCTTGGACTTGGTAGGACACGAACGCCCGCGTATAGCGTCGCTACAGATAGATTGTTAATGTCATAATGGTTTGGGTTTGTATCAATGAAATGATGTGTATACGCCATTTTAGGCGGTAGTGTGAGCGTGACCTCACGCCATGTATTATCCTTTAACATGTTTTTCAACTCCTTAAAATACTTTTACTTTTATATCCGGGAATGCTTGGAAGAAGAAATATACAGCTACGATCAGAAAGACAAGAATCATAACAGCACGAACGATTCCAACAAATGCACTTGTGATAAATCCTTTGTCGGAATTTGGGGAAGCCGTCCCCGTGCTTAGGGCACCGCCACCGTCACCCGTGGGCCTGTCGATCAATGTTTTATCGCCTACGTACATCTTTCCGGCTTGGTGTTTTCCCTCTTGCCACCCGACGTGTACATGATCGTAGTGTCCAGCAGTTTGCCATAACACTTCCGTAAATAGCGGTGACGTTTTCGCCCATTTCGCAAATTCGTCCATTTTATCTTTCGAACCCGCGAAGTCCATAGCCATGCCTTGGGAATGGCTATCCGGTCTCCCGCTTGGTCCGGTAGAACCGGGGCGGTATCCGCTTGTGAATCGCAAACCAAGGGATAACGCCTTGTCATATACTTGCTTCAACTTGTCGTTTAGTTTGAGTCCCTGTAGTTCCGCCATTCGTAGCACCGCCTTTCGGTTTTACTTTTTTATATCCTCTAGATCGTGAGGATGACTTTGTAACTTTCTTTGCTCCGCTCTTTGCCGTAGCTTCCACTTGTGGGAATGCCTTGGCAAAAAAGAGAACACAAACCACAAAAGCCAATAAGATAAGCAAGGCGCGAATGACTCCATTAGCGACACTTGTGAATATTCCACGTTTATCACTCCCTCCACCGGCAGGAACGCTTCCCTCTCCGGTGTATGGCGTCCCGTCGTCATACTTGTCTAATCCGTTTTGCTTAATAATAGATATCAATTGTCCCGCATAGTTGGGGTCAGTCGCGTATCCGCCCGCCTTAATCCCGCGCGCAAAGTCCTCAAATGTCTTCGCATTTTTTAGTTGGGACGCATAGCGCGGTGTTTGCAGCAACCGAGCATGGTCAGCCATCGACTCATAGTAGCTGTTATATTTCCGGAATCCAGAAACACGACCACCGCCCGCGTCATACTCTTGTGACCATACAGTATGTGTTCCGGCAGGTCCGACACCTTTAATGCCAAATAGATTCTTAGCATTATAGGCAAGACCGGACATTCCGCCGGGATTCTTTCCGCTAGATTCAAACACCATTTGACCGAGAATAATAGAAGCAGGGATTCCAGTTTCTTTTTGGATTCGTTGGGCGTCGTTTATGAATGGTCTAACATCTAGAGCCATTAATTAATAACTCCTAGAATGTGCGCCATAGCTTGGTGCGTCCCCGGTCTTCACTTTCCCGACTTCCATTCCGCCCCATTGTTTGTCTTGGACACCTTTTTTCACAAGGTCAGCCATTTCTTGACGGTCTTTTCCGTATGCTTCCACAACATAGTAATCCTTCGCGCCCGCCCATCCATCTTTAATGAATTGTTTTCTGACATATGTCGTACTTGCTCCAGAATTAATTAAATATTGTTGACGTTTTAACGCTTCATCACTGTTATCGAATGTGACATAAATCTTTGTTAGTTCAGCAGGGTCTTTCTTCCCTTGCAGTTCTAAAATGGAATTAAGCAATTCTTCTTGTCGCCCGACAAGCGTGTTCATTCCATCTTGCACAACAGCATTTTGACTACCGAGCGTTGGATAGTTTGTATAGTAGTCCTTCAATTCTTCCTCTACGGCTTCTTGCGATGAACCACCGCTATGCTTTGCCTTATTCATAAAAAGAGCCACTAGGACGACGGCAATTCCGCCTCCTAGTAATAGCATCTTTTGTTTTTTGTCAAACTTCGGTTTATGTTTTCCGCCACTCCCACCGCTTGCAGGAGGGTCGAGTCTTTCAAATTCTGGCATTCCCTACACCCCCATAATGGGATTCCCGAAATAGTAGCCTTGCGGGAAATCCTCTCTTCGAATTTGTTCGTTTTGCAAGTTTGGTCGTGTTTTCTCCCACGGCTCTTTTATCGGGTCAGCAACCACCATTTTCGGTTGCTTTGCCGTATGCTTTACTAATAAGGCATAAGAGCCGAGGTACTCGTCAAACTCCACATTCAGATTGATAGAGGGTTCATAGACTGGCTTGTTGAGCGCTTGGAACGCGTGACGATTTAAATTGTCGCGCTTGTAATCCATGTGATTTCCTCCTATCGTCCTTGTAATGTTTTGATACCCGCAATTGAGTTTTTACCCATTGATTCAATGATAGATACGGTTTCACGACCATTTGAGAGGAATAGATAAATACCAATCAATAATCCAATTCCCGCGATCATATCGAACACTTTCGTCATACTCTCACCCCATCTAATAGTTTTATAAATTTGTCTGAATTTGTAACAATCATACTCATTAACACGAGTAGCAAAAATCCGTTTGTTACACGTTCATTCGTAAAGGATTGCAACAGGACGGTCACGGACATAAAGAAGATGACGAATGGCATTGACTCCGTAAATTCTTTCATTTAAACCACCCTTTCACCGTACCCCACGTATCTTCAAATAAGTCTTCCCAACTGTAGCCGAGCCACCCCTTATCTTTGTACGCGTTCGTTTCAGCACGTTTCTTGCTTTGTTCAGAAAGTCGTTCTAATACTTCTTTCTTTTTAGGGTCTTTTTCATTTTTCGCGGGCTTCTCAAACATAATCTCTCCCGCTTTTTTATCCGCTTCTTTTTGTGCTTCCCTTGTATCCTTAGCCGTTTCTTTTACGGACTCTTTCGCACCGTCCACGACTTTCTCAGCAACCTCTCCCGGACTAGGCATTGATAAGTCTGGTGTCATCATTTGCACCAATTTTGAGAGACGTTTCTTCCCGACAAAATCGTCAAACACGAGCCATAAAAACAAAAGGGATAGAGTGAGAAACGTTAAACCTTTCGCGTCGTTGTTCACATGTCATCACGCCTTTTTCTTTCGAATTACAAAGAACCATAAAGCAAGAATGGCAACAACTAGAATTAATGATTTACTCATGCTTACCGCCACCATTCTTTTCAATTGCTATTTTTAAATCCGTTAACGCACCCGTCATGGCTTGTGTGTCCTTTGATTGTTTTGTCATCATAAAAATAGCCGTAAAAATCGGGAATCCGACTTGACTAATAAATTGAGCAATCTCATTCATGACTTACAACCTCCCCGCCACATAACCGAATGCGATTATGATAATGATAAATAGACCAATCGACTTCCAAATGCTTGCCCCTGTTACTGGGTCACTCTTTGGCTTTACGTCTGTTTTGATGTCCTTTTCATCCACTAATACAACTTGGTCACCCATTTCCGCTACAGTCGTTCCGCTTGTTGTACGAAACCCCGTATCCGGGTATAGATCGTGATAGTAATGATTCAGTCCCATTCTGTTCCCTCCTTATAAATAGGTAAGGAGCATAAAGCCCCTTACATTTGTAGTCGTGATAATGTTTCCGATACAACAGTGACTTTCCCGCCTACTTGTGTAGAGAAGCGGAACCAGAATTCCGTTAATCGCTCACTATCAATATAGTCACGGCTACCTCCTAAATTCGGTACACCTTGGTTACTGAAGTCAAAGCAATACACACCCGGTGGTAATGGATAACCTAGATCACTATGGTTTTTATGAACCAACACTTCCGGCTTGATATTGTATGGTGTGTCCGCTTGGTTAAAGACAAGTTCCATATTACCCGTGAAGTCTTTCGGCTCTAGCGGTTTCCCGTTTGAATCCTCAATATAGAATAGTAGTTTACGATAAATCGTCCCTACGTTTAGTTTTAAAATGTTTTGTCCACCGCCCGAGAATAAGTCCGATTTTGATTGTACGAGTTTCAGTACAGACATATCCGGTTGACCGCCCGGAATAGAAGGAATCGAAAATGTTTCGATTACAGGCGTGATTGACATAGATTTAAATGTCACTTGGTCACTATTTGAAGCGTTTAATTTGTATGCATTCGCCAATTGGTCAACGGAAACTGTCAAGTTCACGTTAGCCGTGTTGTTTTGCAGCATAACCATTCCTACAGGGTCACGGTCATTTAAACTTACCGGAATCGGTACAGTGAATTGAATTTCATTGTCCTTACCAGCCGTTGTTGCTACGTTTTCTACAAAGTTTAATGATTGTTTATTTGCACCTGGTAATAATACGTCCGGATGTTGTCGTAAAACGTTATACATAAACAGTTCTTTACCTGATACAATGTAAGGTGAGAAGCCGTTATTTAAGTTGAGTTCTACTCGACGTAAAATACCATATGGAGACATCGGGTCACGTTGAATGTTCCCGCTAGAGCTTTTCAACGTGGCTACGGCTTTGACATGTAACCATATCTTTGTTAATAGACGTGCTTTTGGTAACGTAAAATCAAGTGTCATACCTTCTTGTGTGACTACTTGTGTAGGCAATGTTTGTTGATATTGACGCGTTGACGTCGCCCAGATCATCGCGCGTTGTTGCGGTGAATATTGCTCTTTCTGTTGTGCCATTAGTTTGTTCCTCCTTCAGCTTGTTGGGCTTGTTTAATACGTTCTAATTCCGCTTGCTTTTGTTCTTCCGCTAAACGTTCTTTACGCGCGCCCTCGAATAATTCAAATTCCGCGAAACGTTCAGACGTTGCCACAAACGCACCGTTTTCATAGCGATTTTTATAATCTACTAATTGTTGGAACGTTGGTTTTGTCGCGCTGAAATGCGTATTAATTCGATTCATATTTACATCTAAAATGTCAACTACGTGCATGTTATACCGCCTCCGCAATCGGTCTTACAACCGGAATATTGTACTTCGCTGAACCTTTTTTAATTAGATAAATGAAAAACATTGTGACAAATGTTGATACAAACATGGATACCCACCATGACGGGCTAAATAGTTTACCCATTTCGTTTCCTCCTTTTTGATACAAAAAATTCTACATTCATTCCGAAGAATGTCCCTAATGCAAATGACGGAACAGCCGTCATAACGATTATTTCTAATGCTTCCATGACACCCTCCTATACGGCTTGGACAACTTCACTAAGTCCACGAACCGGATGTTTTGTTAAAATTGCTTTCGCCATGACTGTTAACAGTACAAACATGAGCCATAGGACAATAATATTTTTCAGTCCGACCCCTGCAAATTTACCCTCCACATTGTCACCCCCTTTCAAAGTTTCAAAGTGGCGCGAACGGGTTCGTCGTCACTATCCCGCATATACCAGAAATTACGATAGCCCGGTTTGTCCATAAACATATCAGACCCCAAATCATCGGCGACACGTTTTCTATCCGCCACTTTATTCAAATCAAAAATAAAGAAGTGTGTAGAGTTGGACATAATATCCGATGGAATGGTTGCAGGTCTTTGTGTACATGCCCATACGACGGAATCCACAAAGCGTCCTCGCTGATAGAGGTGTTTCATATGATACGGATACTTACTTGGACTTGGACAAACTTGCATTAACTCATCTATCCATAAAATTGTGTTATGTCGCTCATACACCCATTTCATAAGCGCGTCATAATACTCTTCATCTTGCTCTTCCGGAATCGGACAATAAATTACCTTTTTCGTGCGGGCTTCGGCTACTTCTTCCAGTGTCTCGACCAGTACAAAGTCTTTCCCTTCCTTTAACCCATACCATAGGTTCTCGCCTTTCTTCCGTCTTTCAAGTGACTGTCCTTTCGTATCTAACATAATCACATGATCGTACCCGGCTAGGTAAACCTCAGCAAGAAACGATTTTCCGCTACCTGTTTTACCAGCTATAAAAACATGTTGGTCAGTCGGGATTGCTTGCATGTTTCTTCATTCCCTTCTTGCTGTAATTCATTTCCGTGCGCAATACACCTTTTCCATTTCGTAACGCCTTAAATCGTGACGAATAGGGGATACGTGGTAGTAACGTGTTGAAATAATGCTCATCCATACGGTGGCAAATATCGCCGTATTCAAAGACCACATATTTCTCACCAATCGTTACAAACCACTCGTCCAGTTTTGGTAAGCACGGACACCAATTTGTACGCCAATCATCAAGCGGAATAGAATAGATACACCTACTCGCCCGGATAAGTACCGTATTGGACATAGTCAATCACTTCTTTCAGCTTTTCAAGTCCATTGTCGATTTGTTCGTCAAGGTCCTCAAAATGGAGCGCTTGCCGGAATGAGTTGATTGAGTTCCCCGCTAAAAGCTTGACTGGAAGTGGAAGGTTTTCCAACACTTGGTCCGCTACTTGCTCCAGTCGTTCCTGTTTTGTTTCCCCCGGTATTTCCGGTAGGCTGAATTGATTTAGCATAATTTGTTACCACCTGCGCTTTCTTCTGTTTTCTTGTGGCATTCCACATTAAGAATTTTGGTACAAAGATTGTAAAGCATGCGATAGCAAGAGCAATCGCGTCACTATTTTCCCCGACTTTTTCGAGTGCTGCGGTTTTTGCTAACATGTTCTCTATCGGTTCACATAGCGTATTAATTTCTGTTTCACTTAAAGCCCATATTTCAAACCCTTCACGGGTAGCCACCATTTGTGACACTGTCATTAGAATTGGTTTCAATTGCAAGATTTCCATTGACGGTGCTTTTGATTTCCCGCTAGATCGGGAAGAAGATTTTGTATTCGCGCGCGAACGGGCTTTTCGTTCCCTGTCCTTTTTGCGCTTCTCTTCTAGCTTCTTTTCCTCTTCAGACATTTCCGCTTCTTTACCGGGAACGTCTAAAACAGCCAATTTAGGAAGCCCTTTTTCTTCGGCTTGTCCGTTTCCTCCACTTCCTCCACTTCCGGCTCCTCGTCTTCCTCTACTTTTGGTTTCGGTGGAACTGGTACTTTTTGCGTTCCCTGTTGCTCCTCCACTTTCGGTGTTACTAGGTCTATCAGCTTTTGTGCCCATGCTGGTGCTTCCTCCTCGCTTTTTGATTTTGGTTTGCGTTTTGGTTTCGGCTTTTCTTCTTCCTCTTCTTCCTCTTCCTCATCGTCATTGATGTCGTCCAATTCTTCCTCGTCCTTCTTACGTGCAAAGAATTGGAGATTATCTAATCGTAAGAAACTTTTACCCGTACCCATTGTTTTTAAAAGTGGTGCGCGTTCATGTTCTTCCTCTAATACTTTCAATTCATCTTCAAATGCTTTTTGTCTGTCCATTTATTTACCCTCCTTATAAGCACTGTGATGGCTATGCAAACTAGCAGACATGGTACTAATCATTTCTTTCACTTCACCATCGTAAAGCATAGAATTTTCCCATTTTAATAGTTGTTCTTTTGTCATAATCAATGACGCATAATAAATAAGATTTTTAATAATAATTTTGCAAGATTCCACATCTTTAAATTCGTTAAAGTCTTCCATGTATCTCACTCCTTATCGAATGTTTGTTTGCTATATGTATACTATAATACGAACGGGTGTTCCACATAACGTCACACATGTGTCATTTTAGACAAATAAAAAAGACTAGCAACTTTTTGCTAGTCCTTCATTACCTCTGGATATAAACTTTGAATATTATAATTAAGTTTTTCTTTCTCAACGATCCATTCTATTTCTTCCAATAACTTAATTAATTCATCATCATTGGATTTCATAGCATACTTCCATAATGCTTGCCAACATAAGGCCTTTCTTTCATCAGTCACTTTTATTCCCCTCCACTTATTACTTTTACAATATCCCAACTGTATTTCCATTCATTATATGTCGGGTCTTTTTCCCTTTGTAGTTTCTCTACTTGTTCTTTTGCTATTTCCTTTGTTGGACAAACGCATTCAATTTCAAAGTAAGCATCATCTGTATAATGACTTAATGTAACAACATACATATTCATTTACTTTTCCCCTCCACTTTCTCTTCCATTTCCTTATAGTCTTCTTTTGTTACTTGCATTAACCTGTCGATGACATACTTCTTGCTTACGACTTGTGTGCTAGATTGTGATAGTTCGATGATAAAGTCAAGCAATTTGTCACGCATACCTTTCCCTCCTTATAACAACTGGATGGCTCTAGGTCTTTGATGTACTCTCCTAATTCGTCCTTTACTTTCCAATTGCATTAAATAACGATGTGCTGTCTTATGACTTACGTACATACGACTCGCCATATCTCGCACGCTCGGCGCGAACCCAAACTCTTCCATATACCCGCTTATACATTCTAACGTATCCTGTTCCCTTGGCGTCAACATTTTCGTCACTCCCTATTATAAGAAACTTAATTCGCCTAATAGTTCTTTCATGTCCCATCCTGTCTTTTTACACCAGTCTTGGATTGGTAATCCCTCATTGGAAAAACACATAGCTTTCGCTTTTGAAGAATACTCTTTATATAAACCGTATAACTTCCTTTGTTTTTTCTCCGGTATTTGTATCTTTCCAAACTTCATACAAAGTTCCTCTACAGCATTCATATCATCGTTAAACTCGTCTAATCTTTCATACCATTCGTCAAACTCATATTTTGACTTTTCGTCCTTATTTTCACCATAGTCATTCCGAACTAGAGGTGAGGTAATGTTTTTATTTAAGTCAATGTTTCTTTTTTGCTCCCTAGCAAAATTAATTGTCTTGTGCATTTCCGCTAGTTCGTTCATTTCAATATTATTCTTAGATTTCGTCAAGAATTTTTGGACGCGTTCCCCGCCTTTATAAATAGGAATCTCCGCTTTTCCTCTTTTTACTTGTAAGTACCATTTTTTAAATGAATTATAATCTAGTTGTTCCTCTACTACCCATTTCGGAACACCTTTCATTCGTAATACTTCCTTATACTTTCCACCCTCAATTGTTTTTTCAGCATACATTTTAGGTTGAAAATATAGTCCCTCAATCACATATCCCTCTAGCTTCCATTTTCCATATTCTTTATCATGCACCATCTTGTCCGGGAATTTTGTAGTTGTTGCACAACTGTCCGTATCACAATACGCAAGAATCCCTTTTGCATGTGCATATTTCAAACCTTTAAACAATATAATTCTAGCAATAGAAGTAATATAAGCTGATATATGTGGTTGAATATACTCTGCCATTGCATAGCCATCATACTCCAAAAACTCCATGTAAATTCCATTCATATCATAAATGATTTTACTTACAGTATGCCCTTCCGCCTCAAGTTTTTCACGTTGTGACACGTCAGCATACATGATACGTTCCCTTTGCATAGCGAACTTTCCATACAACGCATTCTGCATTAATTTTGCGAATGTGCGCTTTGCGCCTTTACTTGTATTCTTTATTTGCTCAAAGTGAGAAATAAATTCGCGGAATATAGGGCTTGTCTTTTCAAACACAACGCCACTTTCAATTTTTTCTATTGTACATCCTTCCGCTTCCGCCAATGCCAATTCTGGAAATGTCCATACACCTTCTATTCTACCAACTGGAAAAATTAGCTTACCCGTGTAATCTTTTTTAGGAAGGACAGGAATATATTTATCCTCTGGTACATATACCTTTGCATGTATAAATCCTGCTCCAAATCTTCTTCTTTTCCATAGATCGTAAGAGAGTTGTGCTTCTTCACTATCAAGTACATTCGGATAGCCCACCGGCATTTCCGCATTTTTCATAACATAAGGATATAAACTATTCACATCATAATGGTATCCATCTGTTATTCTAGGTGTAAAAACTTCCGTTCTACCGCCATAGTAGCCCTGTCTAACAAACGCTTCTAGTCCTTTTCCTAACTGTTTATGATTATATTGTTTTGTAGAAATAGCAACTTTATAATCCTTCTTATACTGTTCCTTATAAACTGTTTTCGCTAATGATGCCGTAGTTGGACAATTAACAAAATGCTCAATGTCCAGGTTTGAAAGCCCGATAACAATTTCTAAAATCTTATATAAACTTCGACAATCATACTCCATATACTCACATAATACAGGGTCGTCTTTGTCAACTGTTTTGAAAAAGTTTCCTTTTGTAAGTCGATGATTCATTTTGTGATTTTTTACATTATAAATACCAAAATGATTCTCTTCCATATAATCGACAATATCTTTCTTTCCATCTTCTAAAAGCTCGAAATCTCTACATAAGTTTTCAAGTGAAGACGGTAGCAATCGGAAGCTATCATGTAGTATAATATGAGAAGCGGTAAACGTTACTATATTACCATTGATAAATAGCGAGTTATCAAATGTCGGTTCGGCATAGTCACGTAACTCTGCTATGATCTTGGAAAGGTCGAAGTCTAGGTTATGTATATATACATGACAGTCGTATGCTTTGTACTTTTCAAACACTGGTAACACGTCTGCAAACGTATAGCCAGTATAGTATTGTTTTCCATCGAATAGTCCAATTCGAAACACGTCGCCGTCCAAACCACGTGTTTCAGTATCTAGCGTAAAGAGTTTAATCTCTCTACGCTTTTTTCTATTAGTAGAAGTCATCGTTATCCCACCAGTCTTTCCCATGTGATTTTACATCATATATCTTTTGTATCTCTTCCGCATTCCTATGTGCTTGTCTATACGGTAAGGAACGTAGCTTGTCCAATAGTTCCCTTAAATACTTGTCACGCTCTTTCACATCATACACGCCTACCATAATCGTTTCTATTGCTGTTAATAGTTTCGTTAGGTCTTTTCCTTGCCCTACATATATCTTTACATAACCATGATTCTTCCATAGTGTATTTGTTTTAGATACATCACGTTTTGGAACTACACGCATAGCAACCCTTCCTAAAAAGAGTTTATTTTGCGCGTTCTGTAACCACCCTATTATGGACTTTGTAATTTGACTTCGTGACCTTGTATTGTTTCTCTTTTTAAAGTCATAAATAAATTTGCTATCTGTCTCACCTGTAAAGTCTTGATAATATATTAGTAGAAAAGGCGCTTCCCTATCTTGTTCTTTTTTAATTCTTTCTATTTCGGGAAGTAACTTTTTCCAAGAGTTATACTTACTCGGTGATAGTCCCCACTGTTTTGCTAGATTTGCTATTTCTCTAGCGCGCTCTCTGTTTTTCCTATTATGTGCTTTCTTTTTATAAACAGTTTCTAACTCTCTACCTTTCAGCTTCTTTGTTTCTTTCTTACTATAACCTTCCGAAACAAGTAACGACTTTTTACGTTTGGTTTCTAGCTTCTTCTTTAACCGTTTATTTGCCATTGTATCACCTACTTATAAAGCCATGTGACCCGTAACAACTAGGTCACAGGTCTTTGGCTTACATGGCTTTCTTTTCTGTAATAGAATCCATTAAATTTACTATCACATTATCAATGTTAGACATAGCTGCAACTATCCCTAATTCTTCTTTTGTTAACACTACCGATGTTTCGTCATCTTCTAACTTTTGTTTCAAATGAACCATTCCATTAAAAGAAACAAATTCTAGTTCTCGCTCATTTGTCCGAATAGATACCTGAACTAAATTTTTAATAGCGTTCACGTCTGCACCGTCCTTTTGTGTTTTAAAAAAAGAGGATACACGATGTGTACCCTCATTCATTTGTTACAAATTAGCCTTGTAGTTGAAGAGTTAATGTTTTAAAACCTTTACGTGTTTTTACTTCCACTGGAACGATTTCTAAAGGTTCGTTCCAAGGTGCTGGGCCTACAATGCTAATAATCTTTTGAATAGAAGAAACGACACCTTGTGAAATTGCGTGATATGCTTTTCCGTCCTTCGCTACTAATACAACACGTAGCGCGTCCACGTTTTCTTTCGTAACTTCATCTTCTAATGTAATCGCATGAGCAACCATGTCCGTGATTTGTAAAACTTCACCTCTATGATCTGCTAGCGCATTTTCGCTAGAGTTGATAGCGTTGTAAACTTTGATAGCTGATTTACGGTCTTTGCTTTGAATAGATGAGAAAAATACATCTTTCGCTCCATCCGCTTCGAAAATAGATGGTGACACCTTGTCCACTGTCACGATGTCATTTGTATTTACATGCTCGTCCACTACCGCGATTTCGTTAACCTCTGTATTTAATTGTTTAGTATTGTTTTCCATTGAATATTCCTCCTATTAATTGTCCATTTTATTTTTATTTTCCAATAGTCCTTTTGCATCTTCCTCTTTAATAAGGAATTTGTTTGCTACCTTAGAAGCGTCCAACTTTCCAGAATGTATCATTCTATGGATAGTCTTTTTATGAACACGCAATAAGTCTGCAACCTCTTGCGCAGTCAGTAGTTTACTCATATTACATATGCACCACCTTCTTTTCACTTGTATAGAGAGTATGTATCGTGTCTCGATTTGTCCCGTTTGTCCCTCTCTGCTACCAATATTACCCGAAAGTTACCAGTAACGCAAATGTTTTTATATTACAGTTATATTACAAAAACCGAACACGTATAAAACGCCTGTTCGTTTTCAACTCATTTCCTATTATAGCACCCTTGGAATATCTTGTCACACTTTTCCTTTTGGAAATTCCAATAAATTTTCCAAATTGTCAATAGTTAATTTTTACAAAATTTTGTATATCGTGTTTCATAAATGTTATTACATGTCAATAGGTGAATATTTTTAATAGGGTAGTAGAGGTACT
>NZ_JAKUFX010000138.1:0-15025 GCF_022663635.1 Bacillus cereus group sp. BfR-BA-01356
TATCTAGAAATATCTTGAGACGTCCAAGTATTTTCTTTATTACTGGACTCTTATTAGAGAGTAAAACTAAGCCTGAGATAGGGCTTAAATATTAATATACGAGGGGGATTTTATTATGTCACAACAAGTTACAATGTCATTTTCAGTAGTACCACAAGCGAAAACGAAAGATGTATATTCTGTTGTCGATAAAGCAATTGAAGTTGTGCAACAATCGGGAGTTCGTTATGAAGTAGGGGCAATGGAAACAACTTTGGAAGGAGAATTAGATGTACTTCTTGATGTCGTTAAACGTGCGCAACAAGCTTGCGTCGATGCTGGAGCAGAAGAAGTGATTACTTCTATTAAAATCCATTATCGTCCAAGCACTGGTGTAACGATAGATGAAAAGGTTTGGAAGTACCGTGATGAATATGCAAAACCAGAAGCAATCTAAACTTATTACAACTATTTGGCTTATCCTTCTCATTGCGATATGGGAAGGATCTGTTTCATTATTTAAAATCGAACCGTGGATTTTACCAAAGCCTTCTGCCATTGTTCAAGAATTAATTGGGATGAAAGATTTACTATTACCAAATACGATGCAAACACTGCAGGAAGTTATAATTGGACTATTTTTTGCAATTTTATTGGGGACGAGCATCGCAATTATTATGGACGTTATACCGTTATTTCGTATTTTAATAAATCCATTGCTTGTTATTTCGCAAACAATTCCAATTGTTGTACTTGCACCGCTATTTATTATTTGGTTTGGATATGGGATGTTGCCGAAAGTAATGGTCGTAATACTCGTTTGTTTCTTCCCAATTGCGCTTAGTATTTTAGAAGGTTTTCAAACAGTAGATAAAAACATGCTGAAACTGTTACAAACAATGAAGGCGACAAAATGGCAAGTTTACCAGAAAGTAAAATTTCCAGCAGTGCTTCCATACTTTTTCTCAGGTTTAAAAATTGCAGTTACATATAGCGTAATGGGGGCAATTATCGGAGAATGGCTCGGTGCAAGTGAAGGATTAGGCGTTATGCTTACGAGGGCTACAAAATCCTTTTTGACTGCCCGAGTATTTGGGGTTGCAGCAATCATCGTTATGGTGACATTATGCCTGTATTTTATCGTAGAGTTTATGGCAAGAATAACAGCACCATGGATATATAGAAAGGACGGCAGAAAATGAAAAAAGGTTTGAAAGTTATGTTAGCTGCCTTAGTAGCGGTAGGTGTGGCTGGATGTAATCCGGCGAAGAAAGAAGAAAGTGCAAGTAAAGATCAAAAAGTAAAAGTAGTATTAGATTGGTTTCCAAATACGAATCATACTGGCTTGTATGTAGCGCAAACGAAAGATTATTACAAAAAGCAAGGATTAGATGTAGAAATTATTCAACCAGGTGACAATGTAACAGCAGAGCAAATGATAGCATCAGGAAAAGCAGACTTCGCAATAAGCGCACAAGAAAATGTAACGTTAGCTCGTGTAGAAGGAATTCCTGTTGTATCTGTAGGAGCGATTATTCAGCATAACACTTCAGCGTTTGCATCGCCTAAGAAAGATAATATGACGTCACCGAAAGATTTTGAAGGTAAACGTTACGGCGGCTGGGGAGGACCAGCGGAAGAAGCGACATTAAAGACGATTATGGATAAACATCAAGCTGATTTTAATAAAGTTGAAAAAATCATCTTAGGACAAACAGATTTCTTTAAATCAATTGGCCGTGATGCAGATTTTGAATGGATTTATTACGGTTGGGATGGGATTGAAGCGAAGCGTCAAGGAAAAGAGTTAAATACGATTATGGTGAAGGACTTAGATCCAGCGCTTGATTTCTATAGTCCTGTTATTATTACGAGTGAAAAACATACGAAGCAAGATAAAGACTTTGTGAAAAAGTTTATGAGTGCAACGACAGAAGGTTATAATTTTGCAATTAAGGAACCGAAAGAAGCTGCTGATATTTTAATTAAAGCTGTTCCAGATGTAAATAAAGATTTAGTTCAAGAAAGCCAAAAATGGTTAAGTACGAAGTATCAAGATGATGCTAAAGCATGGGGAGTACAGAAGGAAGAAATTTGGACGAATTACATGAATTTCTTATATGACAACAAAGTTATTAAAAAGAAAATCGATGTAAAAGATGCTTTTACAAATGAATTCCTTCCAAGTGAAAAATGAGCGGATTACAAATAAAAAATATAGTGAAATCTTTCGACGGAAAGAATGTATTAGAGAATATTAGTGCCTCTATACAAGAGGGAGAGTTTGTTTCCTTTGTAGGACCGAGTGGTTGCGGGAAAAGCACATTATTAAACATGATTGCAAATGTTGAAAAACCAACAAGCGGGAACGTAACGTATAACGATAAGCAAGTACAAGAGCAAGATGTTGTTAGTTATATGCCACAACAAGATTTATTACTACCGTGGCGATCAGCTTTGCAAAATATCGTTCTTCCGTTAGAAATTGAAGGAAAGCCGAAAAAACAAAGGCTGACAGAAGGAATGGAAGCATTAAAGCAGTTCGAACTAGATGAATATGCAGACCATTATCCAGATGAATTATCTGGTGGTATGCGTCAAAGAATTAGTTTTCTGCGCACATATTTATGTGAAAAGCCAATTATGCTGCTTGATGAGCCTTTTGGTAAATTAGATGCATTTACAAAAATGGAAGTACATAGCTGGCTTTTAAACTCTTGGCATCAAGAAAAGCAAACAATCGTTATGGTGACACATGACTTAGATGAGGCAATCTTGCTTTCAGATCGCGTATTTATTTTATCTCAAAGACCAGCGTCAATAGTTGGCGAGGTACAAGTGAAATTACCTAGGCCGAGAACGATGGATATGTTAACATCACTCGAATTAAAAAAGGATAAAGAAGAGATTTTAAGTGTGTTAGCTCCTTATATGAAAAAATAGAAAAAGCTGATGTTTTAATTTTAGACGAACCGACTAATCATTTGGATGTAGAAACTAAGATGGCTTTACAGGAAGCGTTACAACAATACAAGGGAACGGTTTTAATTGTCTCACATGAACCTTCTTTCTATGAATCGTGGATAACAAAAGTATGGAATATAGAAGATTGGAATACTGAACAATATGAATAAAGAAAAGGCATTAGCTTTTAGGAGCTAATGCCTTTTCTTTGTGATTAACATGATTTTCGAGAACTCTTACATGAGAATTGTATGAAGAAGCACTCTTATGGTGCGCTTATAAGCGTGCTTTTTCTTTTGTTATATTTATAATACGAAAGCCTTTCCCTAACAGGTGACTATCTTTCTTTATATATATAGATAGTTCAAAATGGAATGAAAATAATTCCTTTATGTAAAGGATAATATGGATATTATAGGAAGACAATAGAAATTAAAGGAAATTCATGTAAAATTCAAATGAACTTCATATAAACTTCATATTAGAAATTAAATATAATTATAATAGGTTATTATGATATTTTTGATTTTTCGTAAAATTAAAAGTTTGAATTTAGGAGGTATTGCTCAAACCTAAATTCAAACTTTAGTGAATTAATTAATGGATATTACGTCTAGTTTTCGCTAATGACGGTATTTAAAAGTTCGGCAGGATTACCTGTTCCTGCACCGCCAATTGTAATAGATCCACCAGGAGGAATTTCACCATTCCATCCTGCGTTCGTAATTACATAATGATTATTTGTTTTACTACTAATTTTAGAATCCCAAACTTGTGTTAAATTACCGCTATAATCAAATTCTAATTTCCAATTTTTAATAGGAGTCGTTCCATTATTTTTGATTATAATCGAGAAGTTATAACCGCTGCCCCAATTCGAAGTGACTGAAAATGTAGCAGTACCATTTCCATCAGGAGGTGTCGTATTAGCTTCATCCGTTTTGACAGTAAGAGCGGTAGGTTGTGATTTATTTCCAGCAGCATCTTTGGCAATTATTGAAAATGTGTATTCCGTATTAGGTTTTAAGTTTTTAATTGTAATGCTATTTGTTGTTGTACTCCATTTCTCTTCTCCAGCAGTAATTTCATATTCCGTAACTCCTACGTTATCAGTAGATACAGTCCAGTTTAATTGAACTGAGTTTGAACTTTTATTCGTAACTACAATGTTTTTAACATTCGTTGGTGGCTCAGTATCTTTTTGACTAATAGGTCCACCAAGTAATTCTTTTACTAGCGTATCAAGTAATTTTGGACCACTGCAACTATATTTTGGACTTGTACGGCAATCTCCGCTTAGTTCCCAAAACATTGCTCCACTTAAACCTTTCGTCTTTATATAGTCTGTTTTGTATTTCATAGATTCATTGTCATCGTAGCTAATAAATGTGCCTGTAGTTGCATTATATAAGTAAGGTACTTTAGCTGTGTCATTCCAGTAGCGTACAAAACCATTTTTATTAACGTAATTGGCTGCTAAATCACCGTAATCATACACACCTGTGTCACCGGTAGAGTAATCATCCCAAGTACCTTTAGAAGCAAGTTTCCCATCACTACCTGGTTTGCAAGGTTGATATTGTCCGTTATTTTCTTTGCCACAACTTTTCCAGCCACGTCCGTAAAAGGGTACGCCTAATACTAGTTTATCGACTGGAACACCTTCATTTGTATAAACATTTATAGCACCATCTACGTAAAAATTCGTATTTGCTGCTGGGTCATTTGGATCCTTATATAGAGCTGCATTATGATTAGAAGTAGCTTCCCATCCGCCGTGGAAATCATATGTCATAATATTAATCCAATCGAGTATTTGAGAAATTTTCTTTAGTTCTGTATGATCAGCGTAGCGTTGACTTGCACCTGAAGCGATTGTTAGTAAATATTGTTTGCCATCTTCAGCACCTGCTTTATTCAAAGCATTTCGGACATCTTGAAGAAGGAGAGTGAAATTTTGTTTATCTTCAGGACGATAACTACCACCAGGAATCGTTTCAACGCCCGGATATTCCCAGTCTAAATCTACGCCATCAAACCCATATGCGCGAAGAAAAGCTACTGTAGATTCAGCAAATACTTTTCTTGTTTTTTCATCAGCGGCCATATCAGAAAAGCGGTTAGACCAAGTCCAGCCACCAACGGAAATAATTGTTTTTAAGTGAGGATATTTAGCTTTTAATCGTTTTAGTTCCCCGAAATTTCCGCAACGGGCATATTTATCGCAATCTTCCCAAGTTGTCCCTGAGCCAGGATACGATTTGGTAACATCAGCCCATGGTTCACCGAGTACGAGAGTACCATTAGGAACCTCTTTATTTTGCAATGGTACACCAGATTCTTTACAGTTCCACGTTTGTTTATTTGGATTATCAGGATGAGTAGAAGGGTTTCCATGTTTTCCATTCCAACAAATATCCGCGAAAGCATAGTTAAGGTGAGTAAGCTTTGATGCATCAATGTCAGCAACTTGATAATTACGTCCGTAAACGCCCCACGAAGGAAAGTACCCAACAATTTTTTGACTTTGCTTTGGTGAATCTGCTAATGCGAGATTTGGAGTAATAAAATTTGTGAGAAAAAGAGGTAAGAAAAGTAGTAGAGATAGTAATAGCAGTGTGAATTTTTGAGACCTCATAGCCATTTCTCCTTTCAAAATAAAAGATATATTTAAAGGCATACGCCAATAAATCAAAATGAATCTAGACGTGTGAAACGTCTAGATAAAATGATCAGACATCACGAAGTCTATACAAGGGAGCTGGGGGTGATTAAATCGTAACAAATGTAAGATTTAGTGTAAACGCTTTATTAAGTTGAAAAAGACTTTCTCAATACAAAAAGGCTTAAATACAAACTATATATGAAAACGAACAATCGGTATGGGAGGAAAAAGCTCATTATAAATAAATTTGAGAAAAAATTGTATGGAGCCAATTATTAAAGACGTAGAAAGATAAGGAAATATCATGTAAAATAATAGTAAAAATATGTAAAGGAGGGAATAGTGTGGATGTGTTTTTGAACATTGCTGAAGAAAAAATTCGACAAGCAATACGGA
This sequence comes from Bacillus cereus group sp. BfR-BA-01356, assembly GCF_022663635.1. NCBI lineage: Bacteria > Bacillati > Bacillota > Bacilli > Caryophanales > Bacillaceae > Bacillus > Bacillus cereus group sp. BfR-BA-01356. The sequence continues at coordinate 6,005 of NZ_JAKUFX010000138.1, forward strand.
ATGGTGATCTTGATTATCTTCCGGGAAAAGGAAAACCACTACAATTAGAAGATCTTTCAATGGTACCTCCAGAACTTAGAATGAGTTATAAAATTTTAAAAAATGCGGGAATGATTCCACCAGAAATGGAACTACAAAAAGATATATTAAAAATAGAGGATCTAATTGCTTGCTGTTATGATGAAGAAGAGAGAAAGAAATTACGAGAAGAGTTAACAGCAAAAACGCTTCGTTTTCAGCAGGTAATGGAAAAGAGAAAGATTAAAGATAGTTCAGCTTTTCGTATGTATCAAGATAAAGTATTTCGTAAATTACGCTAAGAGGGATAAGATGACTACATTTAAAACGATAGAAGAATTAGCGAACTATATCGAAGAACAACAATTGGTACTTGTGTTTATTAAAACGGAAAATTGTGGTGTTTGTGATGTTATGCTAAGAAAAGTAAATTGCGTATTAGAGAATTATGATTACGTAGAGAAAATAGAGATATTACTACAAGACATGCAAGAGATTGCGGGGCGATATGGGGTATTTACAGGGCCAACAATTTTATTATTTCATAATGGAAAAGAAATTTTTCGTGAATCACGCTTCATTTCACTTGAAAATCTAGAGAGAATCATTCAATTATTCGAGGAATAGGGGAGGCTTTTATATGGGATTTATTATTGTCATACTATTATTTGTTGTAGTTGGAATAATCGTAACAGCAGTTCGATCGAACAAAAAGAAGGTGAACTTGGCGAAACAAAATAACATACATAATTCATCTAACAGCTCATCACCATTATTTTTCTTTGCTGGATCGGATAATGATAGCTCGCATGATGGCGGTTCACATGATTGTGGAGGGTCTTTTGGGGGAGATAGCGGGGGAAGCTGCGGTGGCGGTGGTGATTGATGAAAATGCGCCTTATATAGGCGTATTTCTTTTTAAACAAACGTTTGATTAGTCGGCTTACATATGCATAAACACAGTTAAACAAACGTTTGATTAATATTTTTAACATACTAAGGGGAATGGAAATGAAAAGGGAACCGAAAGTGAAAAATAAGGGGAAAATAGTGTTATTTTTATTAGCTGCGGGAGGCGTGTTTTTTGTTAAATTAGCATTTAAGTTTGGAACCATACATATGATTCGAACTTGGTTTGAAAGTACGTTTTCTTAAATAAGGAATATAGCCTCTTGCGATAGAGGTTTTTGATTTGTTATTATTAAACTGAACGGTCGGTTTAAAGAGGTGTGAATATGAGAAGAAGCGCAGAAGAGATAAAGAAAGAAATTGCATATAAAGCAAAAAGTCTATTTTCACAGAAAGGCTACGCAGCTACATCTATGGAAGAGATTTGTGAAATTACAGAGCGAAGTAAAGGAAGCATTTATTATCACTTTAAAAGTAAAGAAGAATTATTTTTATTTGTAGTGAAACAGCATACGTATGATTGGGTTGAAAAATGGAATGAAAAAGAGAAGTTGTATAGCACTAGTACTGAAAAATTATATGGTCTCGCGGAATATCATGTAGAGGACATACAGCAACCAATTTCAAATGCAATAGAGGAATTCTCTATGAGTCAAGTTGTAAGTAAAGAGATTTTGGAGGAACTATTAGCTTTAACTAGAGAATCATATGTTATGTTTGAGAAATTAATTGAAGCAGGTATACAGTCTGGAGAGTTCCGTGAAGATAATACTCGTGATCTTATGTATATTGTGAATGGATTATTATCAGGGCTTGGAGTACTTTACTACGAGCTAGATTATAAAGAGTTGAAGCGTATTTATAAAAAGGCAATAGATGTATTGTTAAAAGGAATGGCAGCTGAATAATAGGTCAGTTGCTTTTCTTACAAAATAAAATAGACCGAACGGTCGGTCTGTAAAAGGGGGATGAAAATGAACGCTTTATTTAAAAACCGAGCATTTATGCTCGTTATGGCATCTGATATTTTACAACAATTTGCAATTTGGATCAGAAATATGGCTCTTTTATATTTCATAATGGAGCGAACGAATAATGATCCGGTTTCTGTTTCTTTGTTATCAGTTATGGAATATGCACCTATTTTTATTTTCTCGTTTATCGGTGGTGCGCTAGCTGATCGCTGGAATCCGAAAAGAACAATGGTCGCTGGAGATGTATTAAGTGTACTGTCTATTATAGGAATTGTCCTGTTGTTAAAGCTGGATTATTGGCAGGCTATATTTTTTGCAACACTCATTTCCGCGATTGTAGGCCAGTTTTCTCAGCCCTCATCTTCGCGCATATTTAAGCGCTATGTAAAAGAAGAAGAGGTAGCAAATGCAATTGCATTTAACCAAACATTACAGTCATTATTTCTGATTTTTGGACCAGTGTTAGGATCGCTTGTGTATACACAACTTGGTTTATTTACGTCACTATATAGCTTAATCATTTTATTTTTGTTATCTGCTATCGCCCTTTCATTCTTACCAAAATGGGTTGAAAAAGAGCAAATGGCGAGAGATTCATTAAAAAATGATATAAAAGAGGGTTGGAAGTATGTTTTTCATACGAAAAATTTACGTATGATTACGATCACTTTTACAATTATGGGTTTAGCTGTTGGATTAACGAATCCATTAGAAGTATTCCTTGTAATTGAACGTTTAGGCATGGAAAAAGAAGCTGTTCAATATTTAGCGGCAGCTGATGGAATAGGTATGTTACTTGGTGGTATTGTTGCTGCAGTTTTCGCTTCAAAAGTGAATCCGAAAAAGATGTTTGTATTCGGTATGGGTATATTAGCGATTTCATTTTTAGTAGAAGGGCTATCTACATCATTTTGGATTACTAGTTTCATGAGATTTGGAACAGGTATTTGTTTAGCTTGTGTTAATATTGTTGTCGGTACGCTTATGATTCAACTTGTACCAGAAAATATGGTTGGAAGAGTAAATGGGACGATTTTACCACTGTTTATAGGGGCAATGCTAATTGGAACTTCATTAGCTGGAGGATTAAAGGAACTAACTTCACTAGTTACTGTGTTTTGTATAGCAATGGCACTTATTTTATTAGCGATAGGGCCAGTTCTACGCATGCAAATAAAGAAAGAAGATGTCGCTAATAAAGAGGCACTAACAAATTCGTTAGCTTCGAAATAACTATTGTAAGGGAGCAATATTGCTCCCTTTTTCTTTGAGGAACTTTTGACAACTATATGAGCCAATTATATACTGATGTTGTAAAAACGATTTTACAGGTTAGGAGCAATGGTGTGAAAAATCAAATCTATGAATTACGCACTGAAAATAATATTTCACAAGGCGCATTAGCTGATAAATGTAAGGTTTCTAGACAAACGATAAATGCAATTGAGAATAATAAATATGATCCAAGTTTAGCGTTAGCGTTCCGTTTAGCTGAAGTATTAGGAACAACTGTTGATAAATTATTTTTGTACAAGCAGTAGAGTCGTTCATTATAAGGCGCACCTTTAAAAATAAAAAAGATCCTCTTCTTATGAGAAGAGGATCTTTTCTTAGAGCGTTTTAGTCTTTGGACTAGGTGGTGTAACGGATGTATTATTTTCTGGAACTCTAGTTAGTAAGAATCCTCCGATAATAAACAGAACAATAATACTAAGAACACCAGCGTTTGTTTTTCCTGTTAATTGGGTTGTAACACCGACTAATACTGGCCCCATAATCGCGGCAAACTTGCCAAATATATTATAAAATCCGAAGAATTCATTAGCAGATTCTTTTGGTACTAGTTTTGCAAAGTATGAACGACTTAGTGCTTGAATACCACCTTGAGATGTAGCAACTAACATTGCTAAAATCCAAAAATCAAGTGTCGTTTTTAAGAAATAAGCATATGTGCAAATAATGATATAAATAATGATACCGACATATAACATTTTTTTGCCAGTAAATGTTTCAGATAATTTTCCGTATAGTAAAGCAAATGGACAAGCGACAATTTGTGTTACAAATAATATGATTAATAGATTCGTTGCACTAATACCGAGATCGGTGCCGTAAGCGGTAGACATAGTAATAATTGTATCGACTCCGTCAATATAGAAAAAGTAAGCGATTAGAAACATAAATACAGTTTTATATTCTTTAATATTTTTAAAAGTATCAGCAAGACGTTTGAAGCTCATTCTAATAGGTCTTGGATGACGCTCAATATAGTGTGTTTGCTCTACGTTTTTTAGCATTGGAATTGTAAATAATCCCCACCAAAGAGCTGTTATTGCAAAGGAAATTTGACTAGCAATGCCGACCGATAAGGGAATAGTTCCTTTTTGGGAAAGAATAATAAGAGCGATACAACCGATAAAAGGAATTGTACTCCCGATATAACCTAATGCAAATCCTCTTGTAGAAATTCGGTCCATTCTATCTTCAGAAGTGACGTCTACTAAAAATGCATCATAGAAAATGTTTGCTCCAGCAAAGCCGATTAAGGCGAGCATATAGCACCCTAGCAATAAGTACCACTGAGAGGTTGGAACGACTGCTAACATACTTGTAAATACGATACCGAGTCCAAAGAAGAATGTGAAAAAACGTTTTTTAAATCCTTTATAATCAGCAACTGTGTCAAGAATAGGAGCAAGTATAGAAATTAAAAGTGTTGCGAATGAGTTTGCATACCCCCAATATGCTGTTGAAGTTGCCCCAGATAGTCCAGCTTCTTTTGCAGCTGCTTTAAAGTAAATTGGAAATAATGCAGTTGTAATGACGAGCGAGTATACAGAGTTCGCCCAATCGTATAATATCCAGCTTTTTTCTTGTCTGGACATTTTTTTCATATAATGTTCCCCCTTAAATTTGTTTTACTAACAGTGTACAAAAATAAAAATTATAAAAAGAGAAACAATGATGAATTTTACATAACTTTTACATATATACACAGTTCTTTACAATTGGAGTAAATCCTCTACAATTGCTCCGTCTGTTTCACCTAAGTGTAAACCGAGTAGTCTAGCGATAGTTGGACCTTCATCAATGAGTCTCATATACGGGACGGTAACGCCACTTTTTATTCCTTTCCCAGCAGCGATAAAAATTGTTTCATAGTTAGGTTTTGTTGGAGAGTATCCATGCGTACCAAATGTATATTTTTTACTAGGCGTAACATCTTTTTCGGTAATTTCTTTTATAAAATCTCCTGTATAGTTTTCAGTGAAATAATACCCTTCTCGTGCTTCTAACATGAATAAACAATTACCGTCTGCACCGCAGTCTTTGGCAGCTTCATCATGAAGTATAAATTCAATTCCGTTTTGTTTATTTTGAAGTAGTTCTTCAAGGAGTAGTTGTACCTCCCGAATTGTATCCGTATCATTTTTGTCCTTTACATATACATAGGCAGAGCCGTCGCAACTTTGGCAATAGGCTTTCCAGTCTACTAATTTTCCTTTTTTATTAAGAGATATAAGTCCTCTTTGATGGAATAGCACATTTAATTGGATGGATTTGTTTTCACTTAAAGCGCTATGATCACCAAGGGCAATAATTGTACTTTCTTCGTATAAGTCACTTTCTTTTAGTGCTTGAATAATTTTCCCTAGACGTTCGTCGTGTCTCTGGATAGCAGCTATTGTTTCGTTAGATTCAAAGCCGTGATAGTGTCTTTGTGTGTCTAAATCGGTGAAATGTACGAACATGACATTAGGCTTTTTCGTCTGGATTGTATGCACAGCAGAGGCGAGGACGAAATCATCCAGCTCTGGTTGTGATAAACCATTTCTTATATGGCCGAAACGACGATTTAAATCTAATTGATATAGTGGACTACCGCTAAATAAGGAAACTAACACTTGATTTTGCCAAGGTCTATTTGGAAAAATTTCTGGTAAATTGTAATCGATGTTCGCTCTTCCAGTAACAGGCCATAGAAGGGCAGCTGTCGTTAAATTTGCTTTGCGCGCTTCATCATACAATGTTGTTCCTTTTATTGATTTTCGATACCAATGCCAATCAGGTGATTCACGCCCTGGTTGAAGTAACGTATTGCTAACAACACCGTGCTTGTTAGGGTAATTACCGGTTACGATTGTTGAGTGGCTTGGATATGTTACAGAAGGATAAATTGGTTCTACTTTTTCGACAACCGTGCCCTTTTTTATTAGAGATTGGAAATGAGGTAGTTTTTGTAGTATAGGAAAATCTAAAGCTGATAAACAGTCGAATGATAAAATAATGACATGGTTTGTTAATGCTTTATCCATAAAGTTCCCTCCTGATTATATAAAACCTATTCTTATATATTACTATTAATACCTGGTAATAAAAAAATATTTTTAGGTGAAAATTTATTATTTATTTTCAGAAAAATTAAACATATAATTAAGTATAAGGGAATCTATGGAAGGAGGAAACACTATGGATTGGTTAGATGGATTTGGTATCTTCTACATCATTGGCGGAGTCACGATTATCCTTGTATTTGCTATTTCATATTTACTAAAGAAACGGTTTCCAGACAAACAGTTCGATATTATATTTGCACTTAGTTTAATACTTCTTTGCTTAGCGTCCTTTCCCGTTACAATGATTGTTATTGGTGGGTGGGAAGGAATGGGATATGGATTTATTGGTTTCTTCGTCCTACTTGGTACACTTATCGGTATGATTGCGCATCAACTTGTGAAAATTACGCGGAAAAGCTACGTATAAAACTGCAAAAAATGAAAAGAATATAAAAATAAGAAAATTCACTCTTGTTTTAGGTTGAAATTTATATTATGATAATCAACAAATTTATTTCGTTATAACGATGAAAAAGGACTAGTACATATTCAACCTTTTTAGCAGAGAGAGAATCCGCCAGGCTGAAAGATTCTTAAAAAGGCAATATGGAACCTGCCTTTGAGTTCTGCATATGCAGCGGGAATTTCCCGTTATCAAAAAGAGAGCATGCGCAATTTTTGTGCATGAATCAGGGTGGTAACGCCGGCAAAGCTCGGTCCCTATTTAGGGACGCGGGCTTTTTTGTATTTTCTAGAAGGAGGAAGACTGACTATGGCAAAAGAACAAGTGCAAGCCATTACGAAGATGGAAGAGGACTTTGCGCAGTGGTATACCGATATTGTAAAAAAAGCCGAACTTGTTGATTATTCAAGTGTAAAAGGGTGCATGATTTTACGTCCGTATGGTTATGCCTTATGGGAGAATATGCAGAAGGTGATGGATGAGAAGTTAAAAGAAACTGGCCATGAAAATGTATATATGCCAATGTTTATCCCAGAGAGTTTATTGCAAAAAGAGAAGGATCATGTTGAAGGATTTGCTCCTGAAGTAGCATGGGTTACACATGGCGGGGATGAAAAGTTAGCGGAAAGACTTTGTGTACGTCCTACATCTGAAACTTTATTCTGTGAGCACTTTTCAAAAATTGTGCAATCCTATAATGATTTGCCAAAGTTATATAATCAGTGGTGTTCAGTAGTTCGTTGGGAGAAGACAACTAGACCATTCCTTCGTACGACTGAATTTTTATGGCAAGAGGGTCATACAATCCATGAAACGGCAGAAGAATCGCAGGCTGAAACATTAAATATTTTAAACTTATATGCTTCTTTCTGTGAGGATTATTTAGCGATACCAGTTATTAAAGGACAAAAAACAGAAAAAGAGAAGTTTGCTGGAGCAAAGGCAACTTATACAATTGAAAGTTTAATGCATGATGGAAAAGCGCTTCAAACAGGAACCTCTCATAACTTTGGGACGAATTTCTCAGAAGCATTTGATATTAAGTTTTTAGATCGTAACGGTAAATGGCAATATGTGCACCAAACATCTTGGGGTGTATCAACAAGAATGATAGGTGGGCTAATAATGGTTCATAGCGATAATAATGGACTTGTAATGCCACCAAAAGTCGCTCCAGTGCAAGTTGTTATTGTACCAATTGCTCAGCATAAAGAAGGAGTTTTAGCAAAAGCAACAGAGTTACAAGGACATATTCAAAAGGTTGCACGAGTAAAAATAGATGCTAGTAATAAAACGCCTGGTTGGAAATTTAATGAGTATGAAATGAAGGGTATTCCAATTCGATTAGAAGTTGGCCCTAAAGATATTGAAAAGAATCAAGTTGTACTTGTAAGAAGAGATACGAAGGAAAAAGAGTTTGTACCAATGGATCAATTAGAAGAACGTATTCCAGCATTACTTGAAGAAATTCATATTGCTTTATTTAATAAAGCAAAAGCATTTCGCGATGAGAATACGTATGTTGCGACAAATTTCGAAGAGATGAAAAAAATAGCTGACGAAAAGCAAGGCTTTATTAAGGCAATGTGGTGCGGGGAATTAGCTTGTGAAGAAAAACTAAAAGAAGAAGTTGGCGTATCTTCACGTTGTATGCCTTTTGAGCAAGAGCATTTAGCTGAAGAATGTATTTGTTGTGGTAAAGAAGCTAAACAAATGGTGTATTGGGGAAAAGCGTATTAATACTTTTTCTGATAGGTGATAAAAGGACTTTGGGCTGCATAATAAAATGTAATCCAAAGTCCTTTTTAGTTTTATACAGTATTTCATGTACTTTTTAGATGGAAGGATGTTGTTCTTATTTTACGTTTTTACGACGAATAAACAGTAACATACCAATTAGGAATGTTGAAAGCCCCATTAAAATAGATATAGGGTAATGCGTTGCAGTATTAGGTAATTTATCACCTTGTTTTTTCGTATTATCTTTTACATTACCCCCTTGAGAACCGTTGCCCTCCTGAGAATTGCTATCGCCTTTAACACGATTGCCACCTTGAGAGCCATTACCCCCTTGAGAACTGCTATCACCTTTAACACGATTGCCACCTTGAGAGCCATTGCCGCCAGAACCGTTACCACCAGAACCGTTACCACCAGAACCGTTACCGCCAGAACCATTGCCACCAGAGCCATTGCCGCCAGAACCGTTACCGCCAGAACCATTGCCACTAGAGCCATTGCCGCCAGAACCGTTGTCACCGGAACCATTGCCACCAGAGCCACTGCCGCCAGAGCCGTTGCCACCAGAACCATTGCCACC
>NZ_JAKUFX010000139.1:0-14856 GCF_022663635.1 Bacillus cereus group sp. BfR-BA-01356
TATGATATATCACCCATACAATTTTTATTAACATAACCTATCATTATCAATAGTTAACGATGCTAAAAATTTCGTTATGGGGTAATTAAAACTATTAGCTTGATAGGGATGGGGAGGTTACACAAAAAGAGATAAATCCTGTTCATACAAATGTGGAGATTCAATTAGTTTTTGAAAAAATGACTGTACCTTTACTAATTAAACTAGATCCATCTGGAAAAATAGACGATTTTCAACTCAGCATGTCGTTTAGTCCTGTTGCAGAGCGTTCATCATATAGTAAGCCTGAGTCATTTGTTGATAAAGAAGTAGTAGTTGGAAGTGGTGCATTTCCATTACCAGGAACATTGTCGGTTCCAAAAGGAAAGGGTCCTTTTCCAGCGGTTATTCTTGTTCAAGGATCAGGAGCAACTGATCAGGATGAAACAGCGTTTGCTTTAAAACCATTTCGCGATTTAGCTGAAGGTCTTGCATCGAAGGGAATTGCTGTCCTTCGCTATAATAAAAGAACTTATGAACATGGGTTGAAAACACAATTCAGTCCCTTTTATACAGTCGATAAAGAGACAACAGATGATGCTCTTCTTGTAACTCAATTTCTTAAAAATGAGCCTCTAATAAATAAAAATCAAATTTATATTTTGGGTCATAGTCAAGGTGGAATGATGCTTCCAAAAATGATTGAAAAAGACCAAAATAAAAATATTGCTGGAGCAATTGTAATGGGAGGGCCAGCTCGTACGATCCAAGACGTTGTTTTAGATCAATTTGAGTACCTTTTCTCTATTGGAGCAATGAACCTGGATCAATATAAATTCTACAAATCGCAATTTGAATTATTAAATGATCCTAATTTCTCTGGTCAGAATCCCCCAAAAGATTTTTACTTAGGATCAGCAGTATTTTGGGATTCTATACGGAAAATTAAAGCGGCAGAAATGTCAAAAGAACAAAAGACACCGCTTCTTATTATTCAAGGAGAAAGAGACTATCAAGTTCAATCAAAAATTGAAATTCCTCTTTGGAAAGAACAATTAAAAGAACGCGATAACGTAGATTATCGACTATATCCAAAGTTAAATCATTTCTTTACAGAGGGTGAAGGGGAAATAAGTAAGCCAAATGAATATTATAGTCCTGCTAATATCCCTGAGTATGTTATAAATGATATTGCTGCTTGGGTGCAAGGCAGATCGCAATTAAATTAGCAACCATATGTTTTAATAAAGACTTTCTTTCCGTAATCAAAATAGAAATATTTTGATTAGGTTATATGTTTTTTAAAAGCACTCTTTAAAAAGGAGTGCTTTTTTATTTTTCTATGATTTCTATAAAACAATGGGCTTACCTTCCAAACAAATCGTTATTTGGAGCGCTTTTATCAAAGCAAAGTTCTTGTGACATTTCTTTGATATTAAAAACATGAATAACCTATTGCGTAAAATTTTTTGAAAATTTAGGTTTAACATCTTTAAAATAGGTGTATTACATATTACATAACAACTAAATAAAAAAATAAAAAATCTAAAGGAGGAAAGATACGATACATACGAATGAAAGAAAAACGGTAGTTTATGAATATCAAAATGAACAGGAAGTAGTTATGAAAGTAAAAGAGCTAGAATTGCAAGGGGTTCGCCACGATGACATTTATGTTTTAGCACATGAAAAACATATAACAAAAAGGATTGCGGATGATACAAACACAAATACGATTGGAGTAAAAGAACAAGGATTGGGAACAAGTATTATCAACTTTTTCTCCAAAAAAGGGGACGAACTTCGAAATCAAATGGAAGAAATGGGGTTGTCGAAGGAGGAAGCTAACTTATATGAAGAAAAACTAGATCAAGGGAAGATTTTACTCCTAGTAACAGCTGAAGTACCAATGGCGAATGCTAGGCAGCCGCAAAACTATCATTCTCTGTAATAGATTGCAACATCTGATAAATAGGTAAGGTAATTATTTTAGGTTGTAGCATGGAAAAAAATAAAAATAGAAAAGGATGAGAAAAATGAAACATACAATATTTAAATATGCTGTGATTGGAATTACGACCGGAGTCATAGTCTCCCTATTAAAAAAAGAAAATCGGAAAGCTATACAAACAAAAGGAAAAAGCGTAAAAGAAAAACTACAAGAAGGAAACATAAAGGAAACATTGGAGAAGGTAACTGAGACAAGTAAACAATTTTCTGTAACTGCAGCTAATGTTGCAAAACAAACATTACCACAACTGCTTACAGCCACACCAGTTGTCATTTCTACCATTAAAGACTTAACAGAAAACGAAAATAATAAAAAGAAAACAGATGAAAAGGATTACGAAATAAATGAAAATAGTAAGAACTTAGACGGGGAAAAAACGAAAAATGAAAAGAAATATGTGAAAGAAGGGAAAGAAGAGAGTGCCTAGATGTAACTCTAAAAATAGAAAGTGAGGAAAAAAGTATGAAATCTCTGTATGCAATTGATGTAGGAATTGGCTTTACCAAAAGGGCATATCGCCAGGATGTAGATTCTGAGATGACGGTTAAGAGTGAAGCTTCCACACTAGCCCCTGTATCTAATCATGCTGAAAGTGAAGATTTAACAAAGGTAAGTTTTATAGACTTAGATTTTGCATACTACATGGGAAATGAAGCACATCAATCTGACGCTTCATTTCTTCCTCCATTTGACGAAGAAATAGAAAATTATTATGAAAGCGAACGATTTAAACAACAAATATTTGGTTGCATTGCAAAGGATTATAAAGAAAATGTCGTGTTACCTTTAGTTGTTACCGGGCTTCCCATCAGTTGTTTTGGTAGTCAGCATGAGCAATTACAACGTGCACTAAAAAAAGAAACTTCCGTGCAAATTGATGGGAAATTTATTCATATTACGGTGGAAAATGCTTTGATTCTTCAGCAACCGGTCGCTTTACATGCCTATTTCTTAAAAGAGGGAATCATTCAGGAACGAGATCGCATCTTAATTATTGATGGCGGATTTCGTACAGTAGAAATGACAGATATGAAACAGAATGTCATTTTAAATCATTATGAGGCGGAACTAGGATGTAGCAAGCCTTTGAAAAATATTAAGAATATCGTGCAGAATCATGAGGGTGAAAGTAATCAATTGCATATTAACGACATGCCAAACATATTAGAAAAAGGATATGAATGTCGAGAAGAAAATCATGAGGCAAGTCAGGTTCATACTTTGATTCAAAAAGAGTTGGATGCACACTTCCAAGACGTCATGCGTGTATTACAAGAACAATTTAAGTTAGAACAGTATAACACTATTATTTGGACAGGAGGAATAGTAGATCTCCACAAAAAACGAATTGAAAAAATGCAAAGTGAAATTTCTTCTTTCCGTATGGTAGACGCTTCGAAAGAGGCTGCACTCCATGGATACTACATTATTGGGAGTCAAGTATTTGAGGACATCACCAATCAATCTGCATATGAATCCAAATTATAATAACGAATGAAATGGAGTTCGTTGAATAGACGTGCCAAATTATGTAGCTTCTTTTCCACATATAATAAATTCTTTATAAGAAAAGATAAAAAGTGATTGTATAGAGGAAATGTTTAAAATTGAAAATAAAAATAACTAATATATAGGGGGTCTTCCTTTTAAAAGAATAAGACCTCCTATGTTATTTATTTTGTAATTTAGATGATCTAAAAACTTTTCCTCCAAGACATGAATACCTACATACAAATTTCGTATTACGGATATGATTCGATCAAACATAAAACTATTTAGAAAGGAAGAATAATATGGAATGCATAAAAATGACGAAATGGAGTTGGTATCATGTGAAAACTAGTGAGCTTGAAAAACTTTCTTCTATAATCCCTCGTGATGTAACATCTTATTTCGCTCAATTTGTAAAGAAAATAAGTTCTCCTTGTGAAAATGGATTATATGTTTATACGTTATCACCAAGTCAAACTTGTGTATATGGTTCGTTTTTATATGATCAAGATAAAAAGGACGCCAAAATTCAAAAATTTCTTCATTATTTCGTAGCTGATGGAATACTGATAACAGTTCAGGAAAAAGAGGAAGAGGATTTCCAAAAATTAATACATAATTTCCCTATGGGTACAAAAAATTGTAATAGTTCCGCTGAAGGATTATGTGCTATCTTATCAATGTTTATATCTCATTATTTGCGAAAGGTTGACTACTTTGAAAACAATTTCAGAAATGTATTATGGGATTTTTATCATCATAATAACATAGCAGTTTTAGAAAGGATTTATCATATTCGTCATGAATTATTTATGAACACACACGTGTTTCGCTTAATACAAGAAGTGTTACAAGGCCTAAAAGAAGCTTGGTTAGAAAAACTATCAAACACCCTTTGTTATAAACAAACAAGCGTAAAATTAGAGCGTGGATTACAACTCGTTAAAGAGTACCAAGAAGAATTAGACACGATGATTCATTTGCAAGAAGTTGTTTCTTCTCATCGTGGGAATGAAATTATGAAAGCTCTTACTGTATTAACTGCTGTGAGTACGCCTTTGACAGCCTTAGGAGCATTATGGGGTATGAATTTTAAATACATGCCTGAACTAGAATGGAAATATAGCTATTTAATCGCTCTCTTATTTATTATTTTCACAACAGGGGGGATGTATATGTATATGCGATTCAAAGGATGGACAGGTGACTTATTACGAGTAAAGAAAAAGAAATCTTTTTTTAAATCTAATTAATCCTGTTTATAAAAAATATGATAGATATATGACTTGTAATATTTATTAATCAAGATAGCACCATATCCCCATCAAGTTAAAGTTTTGATGTCCCGTAATGATAAAAATGGTGAATATTTATATGAAAGATTAGAGCTCTCCTTCTTGTAGGAGAGCTCTAATCTTTGTTTAAAAACTATATCATATACTCTGAAATTTGTCCGGATTCAATTTAGAATATGGCAAAAGAGAACTTGCCATTAAAAACAAGCTCTCTTTAGAAGAAATAACGTAATTGAGATACTTATATAGTAACAATTGTTTTCTTCTAATTCCATATGTCATATGTTGAGAAATAAATTATGATTGGATTGATAAAGCTAAAATGAATGATTGACATAATATTTTGACGATAATATAATGAATCTCGAATTCAAGATAACTTGTAAAGGATTGGTAATTATGAGCGTGATTAACGATGAGAGCTTATCTTTAAAGTTATTTGTTATATTATCAAGGGCAGTACAGTCAATTACTAAGCGTATTGAAGAGGATATAAAAAGTTATGGACTTAATCCAACTGAATTTGCAGTGCTTGAGCTACTGTATAGTAAAGGCGATCAGCCTATACAAAAAATTGGGGACAAAATATTACTTGCAAGTAGTAGTATCACGTATGTAGTGGATAAGTTGGAAAAGAAGCGGTTCTTAATACGAAAACCATGTCCTAAAGACCGCCGTGTCACGTATGCGTCAATTACTTCAGAAGGTATTGAATTGATGGATATTATTTTTCCTCAGCATAAAGAGGCGATTCGGCAAATATTTGGTGGTTTGGACTATATTGAGAAAAAAATGATAATCGAAAAGTTGAAAAAATTAGGGTATTATGCACTCGAACTATAAATTTTTAGAAATATATCTCGAATTAGTAATGTCCTAATTAAATATAAATTAAATAAATAGGAGGAAAAATTAATAAATGGTAGTAAATTTATTATAATACAAAATGAATAAAACATGTAATTTCGATTGGTATAGTATGAAATAAAGTTGTTATGTTAACGTATACATATCGTCCTTTAAATTATAAATCTTTCATAAAGCGGAGAGTGGGTATCAAGAATGGAATTACGTCATTTAGAGTATTTTATTCAAGTTTGTAATAATAATAGTTTCACTAAAGCTGCGGAAGTTCTAGGTATTTCACAGCCGACTTTAAGTCAACAAATACGAGTTTTAGAAGGTGAACTTGATACACCCTTGTTTCATCGAGTTGGAAGAGGTATCAAAATGACAGAAGCGGGTAAGCTGCTATTTGATAAAGGAAAATTTATCATGCAACAATTTGATGACGTTTATAATGAAATTTTTGAATTAAAGGGTGTAAAAAGAGGTGTGATTACTATAGGAGGTTTATTAGAGGATCTCACTTATTTAACACCTTATATTATGAAGTTTCAACAACATTATCCCAACATTGTAGTAAAGATTATAGAATCCGAAGTTGCTGTAAATCAAATCGTTGACAAAAATATTGATTTCGGGATTACACGTAGTGCTCAAATTCCAGACACATTAACAAACACCCTTTTGTATAGTGAAGAGCTCGTCCTTGTAATTCCAAAAAATCATCCTTTGAATGAAAAATCATTTGTTTCTTTTCGAGAATTAGTAGGGCTCAGTAGAGTAATGGTTTCATGTAGTTGTCGTGAATCTATTAAGATATATTGTGAGAGTTTAGAGTTATCTTTATCTGAAGCAAATATAGAAACAAAATCTTCTATTTCTCTATTGAGCCTTGTATACAATGGACATGGTGTTGCCATAATACCTCTTTCACTGGTTAACTTTGTTAATAATGATACTTTGAGCATAGTTCGTATTACTGATCCAACACCAAGTCAAGATATTAATCTTATACACTTTGATGATAAATTTTTAAGTTTTGCAGCACGCATCTTTATGCAGAAGTTAAATGATTCTCAAAAAGTATCAGTGTAATAGAAATAATAATGATCCTAGTGTAACAATTGAAAAAATTAAAATCTATATTAAAGTCGAAGGACAGTGGATTTATATGTGTGGTGTAGTCGATCAAAAAGGGGGATACCATTGACTTTTAATTAAGGAAAAAAGGACAGACTTTGCAAGGAGAGAAGGCTATCAAAAACAAGTTAAGTTAATCAATCAATTCTTCGGTCTTATCGTATAGTAACAGATTCCATGTAGGGATATACACTGCTATTTTGAATTTATATATCCTTATTGTAGAAAGAAAACCACCGGCATTATACCGGTGGTTTTGATTTAGAAAGCAAAGCAAGTACAACCAATACCCCATTTAGTTCCATCTTTTCCTATTACGGTATGAGTGTGTTGATGGAGAGGGTTACTACAACTATGTAACTTGTTATCATGGGAATCGTGAGAAAGTATAGTGTTGGCTAGGTTAGCACCACCATACCCATAAACGCCCGTCGGTGACCAATCAGGTGATGTTGGCGGCAATTCAGGTGATAAGTTTTTAAATTCATTATTTCCATAAACAACCTGCCCACCCATAATGGTGAGCAATGATTCAAGGTCTTTGATTTCTTCTTCCGGCACAGTAAAGTAGTCAGCAGACAATACAGCAATATCAGCAAACTGACCGACTGCCAGGGTTCCTTTTTTACCTTCATCACCAGAGAACCACGCACTTCCTTTTGAATATAATTCCAGGGCTACTTTTCTATCAAGTTTATTTTTTTCATCGTATATGGAAAGCCCACCAATGGTTTTTCCAGCAACCATCCAGTAAAGAGCAACCCAAGGGTTATAGCTGGAAACCCTGGTTGCATCACTACCGGCGCCAACAGGTATACCAAGGTCTAACATACGATAAATCGGAGGAGTATGCTTTGCAGCTTCCTTTCCGTATAAGTCAACAAAGTATTCACCTTGAAAAGCCATGCGGTCTTGGATGGCAATACCGCCATTTAAAGCCTTAACACGTTCCATACTACGATCTGAGATTGTTTCTGCATGATCAAACCACCAGCGTAGCCCATTAAAAGGAATTTCTCTGTTAACTTCCTCAAATACATTTAAGAAACGTGTGATTGACTCGTCATAAGTTGCATGTAAACGGAATGGCCAACGGTTTTCCACCAATAGAGAAATTACTTTCTTTAAGTCGGCTTCCATCATCGTAGCTAGTTCGGGCCGTGGCATTTGAAATTTTTCAAAATCAGCTGCAGAGAATACTAACATTTCTCCGGCACCATTCATTTTATACTTATCATTTCCTTGACCTGGAGAAACAATTTTTGTCCATGAAGCAAAGTCTTCATATTCATGATTAGGATTTTGCGTAAATAAATTATAAGCAATACGTAAAGTTAATTGTTCCTTCTCGGCTAAATGTTCAACAACTTTGTAGTCGTCAGGATAATTTTGGAAACCGCCACCTGCATCAATGGCACTTGTAATACCTAATCTATTTAATTCACGCATAAAATGGCGAGTTGAGTTAATCTGGTCGTCAAGATTAAGTACTGGAGCTTTACCCAAACTTGAATAAAGAATAGAAGCGTTAGGGTTAGCAATTAAAAGGCCCGTTGGATTACCTCTTTTATCCCGCTGAATTAAACAGCCTGGAGGATCTGGGGTATCTTTCGTGTATCCCAGTGCACGTAGCCCTGCACGATTTACAAGTGCTCTATCGTAAAGATGTAGCACAAAGACAGGCGTGTCTTCAGAAACAGCATTAATCTCTTCTAATGTTGGCATCCGTCTCTCTTTAAATTGAAATTCAGACCAACCTCCAACTACTCTTACCCACTGAGGAGCAGGTGTACGTCTTGCCTGTTCTTTGAGCATTTCTAGAGCAATAAAAAGTGATGGTACGCCTTCCCAACGTAATTCCATATTATAATGCAGACCACCACGAATAACGTGTATATGAGAGTCATTCAGGCCTGGAATAGCTCTCTTTCTTTTAAGGTCTATTTTTTTTGTTTTTTCCGTGGCACTATTAAGAAGCTCATCTCCACCTAATGCAGTGACTAAACCATCAGTTATGGCGATAGCAGATACCTCAGGCTGAGAAGGGTCAAGGGTAGTAATTTTTCCGTTATATAAGACCATATCCGGTACATTCATATTCACACCTCGTCTACTTCCTATTATTTTGTAACCATGGATGAAATAATTTACCGAAAATCGGCATGACTACCCATGATAGCAAGGACACGATACATACAGAAACAAAAAAAGCTGACATAATAGGATTCATATGTTTTATAATAGGTCCTATCACTTTAGGAACTAACATGCTAAGAGGCCATACACCCAGAAGGGTAACGATAGACATTTTCCATTTTGGCGGTGGAACTGGCGTTTTCGGAGTAACAAACCAATAAGCCAAACTGCTTTCAGTTTTGTAAGTTGGATTAGCGGCTTGAAATTGCTCCGCCGTTTTTAACAAATCCCGGCGAACATCTGATTCTTGCCAAGTACGTAGATGCTCATACGTATCAAAGCGAAAAATAACAGTATACTCTCTGGATTCGTTACTTGGGACTATTAGATTTACACCTAAATGTCCTGGGAATTTAGTAGCCGCAGCCTCAATTTCATGTCTCCATGTTTCAAACTGTTTTTCTCTACCTTCTTGAATTTCCCATGTAACAATCGTTGTTACTGGATTGCCGGCATCCATCGTGTTCCCTGTATAAGTCTCTTCGACAGCTACTCCTTCTTGTTTCATATTTTCCTGCTTGGAAGCGCGCCATGCACCATAGTATATGCGTATTCTACACCTTGACCATAAGCACCAGTGTGTTCCTTTACAATCTCCATTACAGCATCATAAGTGTCTTTGTGTGACCAGTCACGTTGGTATTCAAGTAAAACTTGAATTGCTGTCACTGGAATTGCACCAGCTTGTTCTACACGACGCATAGCAGCGTTATGTGCTGTCAAACTAGTACCACCTGAAGCATCATCAACTGCATATACCTCATAGCCAGCTTTAATTGCTTCAAGCACAGGGAATGCAAGGCAAACTTCAGTCCAAAGTGCTGCAAATATTAATTTCTTTCTACCGGTTGCTTTAACTGCCTCAACAAATTTCGGATCTTCCCAAGAGTTCATTGAACTACGTTCTATAATTTCATGGTTTGGGAATATATCAAGAATTTGTGGCCAAAAATAACCAGAAAAGCTGCGTGTTTCAACTGTAGTAAGAATAGTAGGTACGTTAAAAGTTTTTGCTGATTTAGCAAGTAGCATAACGTTATTAATCAATGTTTGTCTATCAATACTTGCAACTCCAAAAGTCATTTGAGGTTGAAAATCAATTAAAATTAAGGCACTGTTCTCCGGATTTAACAATTCTAAATTACTCATAATAAAACGCTCCTTTTTCAATTGTTTATTGAAAGTAATGTATCTTCTGTCAATTGAAGCTCTACTATACTTTTTAATTTAAATTTAGTGCTGATTTAATCAGCACTAAATTTATACTATCTACTTTAAAAAAGGTGATTTAAAGCTATTTACTTGAGATACATTTATGCATTTTGTTTACTAAGATCTCGCTGAGCTCCTCTATAGCTTCCAATTATATTTTGATAGCCTGGAAGATTGCTAGCAAGCAAATTGCCAAAACCTTCGACATCGTTGCGCCAATCGCGTTGTAATTCGCAAGCTACGCTAAACCAGTTCATAAGTTGCACGCCACTATGTGCCATACGTGTATTGGCAGCATCTGCAACTTGTTTACTGAAAGTTCCTGAAGCATCAGTAACAGCAAATACTTCATATCCAGCTTTTATAGCGGAAAGTGCAGGGAAAGCAACACAAACGTCCGTAACTACGCCCGCGATGATAAGTTGCTTTTTTCCAGTTTCTTCGATTGCTTTTACAAAATCATCATTATCCCATGCGTTAATTTGTCCAGGTCGAGCTATTTTTGGTGCATGAGGAAAGAGATCAACCAATTCTTGCATTAAAGGTCCGTTAGGCCCGTTTTCAAAACTTGTTGTTAAAATAACTGGTAAATCAAAAAACTTAGCAGTATGAGCAAGAGCTAAAACATTGTTCTTGAATTCATCAACACCATAGTCACGTACTAGTCCGGACATAAGACCAGTTTGATGATCTACTAAAAGCACGACAGCATCGTCTTTGTTAATACGAGAATAGAGATCAGTCATTATGTATTCCTCCTAAAAATTAAGTAATCGAAGAAAGTTTAAATAGTCGAATACTATCATAAGTTTCTTCGTTTATAACTAAGCTGACCAATAATATTGGTTATAGCAGCATTCATAGAACATGAAGTGCTATACAAATTTATAGTATTTGAAAACTGATTCGTTAATCAATTCTAAATTATCTATAATTCGTATAGGTCGTAACTATAGTTGTTTTCACTATAAAATAGATTGGTTTTACCTATACATCCTATAGATAGAACGATATTGATAGTCACCTATTTTTGTTATTACAATTGAATAGGAGTAATGTTCAGTAATTATTTTATGATGAAAAAGGTATTAGAGGGGGGATTGTTCCAAAAGGAGAAAATGAATGCATTGGAACAATAGAGTTTCATACTTAGAGTTCACAACATAAACGTGCATGAATAGGTTATGACATTCATCCAGATTATTGAAGAAAAGGATACATATTAGAATATTTTTTGGAGGTAGAAGCATGGCTAAAATTACTGTAGGAACCGAAAATCAAGCACCAATTGAGATATATTATGAGGATCATGGCACAGGAAAACCAGTTGTACTAATTCATGGTTGGCCGTTAAGTGGTCGATCTTGGGAATACCAAGTTCCCGCTCTTGTTGAGGCTGGATACAGAGTTATAACATATGATCGTCGAGGATTTGGACAATCATCTCAGCCGTGGGAAGGGTATGAATATGATACCTTTACTTCTGATTTACATCAACTATTAGAACATTTAGAGCTTCAAAATGTCACACTTGTTGGTTTTTCTATGGGTGGAGGCGAAGTAGCCCGGTATATTAGTACGTATGGAACAGATCGTATTGAAAAGGCTGTTTTTGCTGGAGCAGTACCTCCATATTTATACAAATCAGAGAATCATCCTGAAGGGGCATTAGATGATGCAACAATTGAAGCATTCAAAAGTGGTGTGATAAATGACCGCCTTGCATTTCTTGATGAATTTACTAAGGGATTTTTCGCGGCTGGTAATCGAACAGATTTAGTTAGTGAGCCATTCCGTTTATATAATTGGGATATTGCAGCCAGTGCATCACCTAAAGGAACACTTGATTGTATTACCGCCTTTAGTAAGACAGATTTTAGAAAAGACTTGGAGAAGTTTAATATACCTACTCTTATTATTCACGGTGATTCTGATGCAACTGTACCATATGAATATAGTGGGAAATTAACACATGAAGCAATTCCTAATTCTAAAGTGGCCTTAATAAAGGGTGGTCCACATGGGCTACATGCAACGCATGCTAAAGAATTTAATGAAGCACTCCTATTATTTTTAAATGACTGATTACAACTATATAATTGTTAATTGATAAATTATAAACAAGTAAAAAATAAAGCTTTATAAAAGATGCTCTTGGATAAATCCAGGAGCATCTTTTTAAATGGTGATATTGAGATGTTAGGTTGATAAATCTCCATTAATTTTGGATTGAATACTCTTCTTAACAGTTAAAATATATTGATTAGAGTTTTTTAGATTTCTTAGAAGTATTGTTATATTACTATCAAGATAATATTTTGAATAATCCTCAAAACAAAGAAATATACATTTTTCTGAGGAAGAAATATCTTATCAGAAAACAATAAAATCTTATTAATTTTTATAATTGGTAGAATTTTTGTGGAAATAATTCTCTTAATATATTAAAATAACATCGTATTATGTCAGATTTTAATTAGGGGAGAGAAATTTTATGTTGAAAAAAATCATTCCAGTTGCTTTAGCATTAAGTACAGTTACTTTTACTAGTGTATTTGCTGCGCCTTCAATCCAAGCAAGTACAGAACAAAACCGCTACATAGATGTACAAATGCTCGGTATTAACGATTTTCATGGGCAACTAGACACTGTAAAAAAAATTAACAATAAAGATGCAGGGGGAATTGAGTACTTAGGGGCTTATTTACGTGATCGTGAAAAACAAAATCCGAATACATTAAAGGTACATGCTGGCGATGTTGTTGGAGCAAGTACTCCTGTTTCAGCATTATTACAAGACGAACCTACGATTGAATTTCTAAATGATTTGAAATTCGATGTTGGAACGATAGGAAATCATGAATTTGATGAAGGTGTTGAAGAAATGAACCGCCTTATTTATGGTGGATACCATGAGAAAACAGGAAATTTTAAAGGAGCAAAATTCCCATATGTTGCTGCAAATTTCTATAATAAATCCACCGGTCGTTTATTTTTACCACCATTCACTATAAAAAAGGTACAAGGAGTTCCTGTTGGCTTTATCGGAGTCGTAACAACGGATGTTCCTAACCTTGTTATGCCTACTATGCTAAAGAATGTAGAAATTACAGATGAAGTTGAAGCTATTAACAAATCCGTAAAGCAATTAAAAAAACTAGGCGTTAAATCTATCGTTGTTCTTGCACATAACGGAGGTATAACAGATGGGAACGGCGTAACAAATGGTGATATCGTCCGATTAGCAAATGAGACTGATCCAGAAGTCGATGTTATTTTTGGTGGCCATAGCCACACCTATGTAAATGGAACTGTTAATAATAAACTTGTCGTACAAGCAAATTCATATGGTATGGCTTTTGCTGATGTTGATGTAAAGATTGATCGTAAAACACAAGATATTGTTGAGAAAAAAGCAGAAATTGTTACAACTTACCATGAAGGCATGGAGCCTGATAAAAAAATCAAGAAGAAGATGGAGAAATATCAAGCAAAAATCGCACCTCTTGTTAATGAAATTGTAGGTAAGTCTATTGCTCCATTAGATCGTAAACTCAATACGGCTGGTGAATCTACTCTCGGAAATTTAGTTGCTGATGCTCAGCGTGCAACAATGCAATCCCAAATTGCACTTATGAATCCTGGTGGTATTCGTAATGACTTAGATGCTGGTGATATTACATGGGGAGAGATATATGGTATTCAACCATTCGGAAATCAATTAATAAAAGTAAATTTAACAGGTCAAGACATTCGTGATATTTTAAATCAACAATGGCAAAAAGACATAACAAGAATGCTTCAAATTTCAGGGATCCAATACACTTGGGATGCGAACAAGCCTAATGGAGAAAAAGTAACAAGTATTCGCTTAACAAATGGAGAAGAAATTATTCCTTCTAAAACTTACAGCGTCGTTGCGAACGCATTTCTAGCTTCAGGTGGAGATGGATTTGTATCCTTTAAAAACGGTAAAGATGCTGAAACAGGACCAACTGATTTTGAAGCATTAGTAGATTATATAAAAAAATCAAAAGAACCAATTCAGTCTATTATTGATGGAAGAATTCAAAAGATAAATTAGTTTTTTATTAATCTCAAAAACAACTAGATTACCTGTGCGCTATACTCTTTAGTGTGCAGGTAATCTAGTTTTTTGATTTGAAATAGTCTAACTGTGGCCAATGGGTATACCGTCTAGATGCAGAGTGCCGAAAAAATGAAGTGAACAAAAAATAACCCCTAAATTAACTCTATGATAAAGAGACTACAAACAATCAAAATTTGGAACTTCATATTAACCATATATTAACTACGTTAATAATACATACTGAAATTGAATACTTTAGATAACATCATCTATAACGAATATCTGCACATTATAATGTTATGCAATGAGGGATTTACAATACAATGAATTGAAGCTTATTTAGTTTTATATTCGTATAAGTGAATTAAGAATTTCTTAAGAACCTATTAAGAAATAAGTGAGTTTTAGGAACTAGAATAAATGTATCTTAACAGTAATAAGAAAATGAATGTTTTAAACGGAAATTGGCAGAGTATGTAAAAAAGCCATGCCCATCAACTTAAAAATCTTCACTACCCCCAAGTGTAAAAAAACGTTATTCTTTCTAAAAAAGCTAGACTAGAAAGGATGACGTTTTCTTATGAATCTCTCGATTC